>JANNVM010001115.1:0-1685 GCA_031414455.1 Verrucomicrobiota bacterium | reverse complement strand
CATGCGTGGATTCGATGCGGCTGTTGTAGATTTCCGACTGACCGCCTATACTCATAAAAGTACAAGCACCGACGAAGAATTAATCGATCTTGGTTGCGGAGAACGCAGGGGAAGAAAAGGTGAAATCCTCGCCGTCCGCCTGCTTCAGACTCAGCGCCGACACGTCCAGCGGATTGAATCCGCTGTGCGGGAACCGGTTGTAGGGCAGCGTGAAACCCGGGGACGTGAGATCGGTGCCGCCGGCAAACGACACGGGCAGTGCCGTCCCGTCGGCGAAGAGCCCTGTGCCCGGCATCGTCACGGCGGGCACGTTGGTTTGGTAGGAAGCCGGCTGCGGCTGCCAGTCAGAGGCATTGAAGTCCCCGGCGATGATCACATTGCCCGACACAACCGAAAATCCGGCGGCTATCACTTCACGCGTGCGCAGCGCCTCCAGGGCGCGGCGGAAATTGTTCGCATCGCCGCTGCTGGCCTTGAGATGCACGCCCACGATCACCGGATCCTCCGCGTTAGGCAGCCACGGGACATCAATCACCGTGAGCATCGGATAACGCGTGAACTCCGACCGCCCCGATCCGCGACCCACTTGAATCCTCTGCCGCACCGGCCAGCGGCTCACCGTCACCACACTCAAATCCTCGCCCCCCGGAATATCGCCGCGCGCATACGGTTGGCCAGCGAAGGCATCACCGGCATAGGCAATGTGCGCATTGTCCGTGGGAAATCCGGCCTGCTGCGCGAGCACCAGCCAGTCGGCAAACAGGTTGGTGCTGGAGACCTCCTGCATCACCAGCACGTCGGGACTGATGCGCTCCACGACCTCGCGCACGGCATTAAATTCACTGCTGCCGGGCGTGCCCACACCCAGCCTCACATTGTAAGACATGAGCCGCAGGGAACCCGCCGCGGAGACCAGCGGACGGTCGGCATCGATGAACTGCACGCCCGCGGCGGCCGGCGGATAGAGCGTATCCGGCGGCTGTGCGAACACCGCGACTTCCTGGAATCCGTCCGCCACACCGTCTGTCAGGGCCGTGACCGGCACGCTCGCGGTGCCGCCCGGGCCCACCGTGATTTGCGCCGGCATCCCCAGACTCGCGGGGTCCTCGTTTTGCAGCGTGAACATGACATTCCCCGCCGGTGCGGGCGTCAGCGCAAGCGTCAGCGTGGCCGTCTCGCCCTCCCTAAGCAGCCCCGGCAAAACCGCGAGCGCTGCGCTGCGAACCGGGGTAGCCGTGAAGGATTGTCCGGCGTTGAGCGAACCCCGGCTCTGCGAGCGCGGCCCGGCCCAGGTGAAGTTTGTGAGCGCCGTCCCGGTCCCGGTAAGTTGCAGCGATTGACTCGCCAGCGTGCTCCCGGTTTCCGCCACGCCAATGTTCGGCAGCACCATTCCTCCGGCGACTCCTCCCACTGCCGTGAAACTGCCTTCATAGCAGATTTTCTGCACTATTGTGGACGTCGCCCGGTGGTAGAGCACCATGCCGTCAGGGCCGCCGTTTTGGATTCCTGCCAGATTGAACCACACTGCTCCCGCGCCGCCGCTTTGGCTGGGAATGAATCCGGAAAGCCTCAAGGAACCGTATACCACACCGTCATTGCCATTATAGAGGACGACTTCGTAGTCACTCAGCGCCGTTCCTGCCGGACCGGCAATTTCGATTCCCTCGTCTGCATCGGTGCCGGAG
>JANNVM010001114.1:0-8716 GCA_031414455.1 Verrucomicrobiota bacterium | reverse complement strand
CACCATTCAGCGCACGATGACGCATGAACTGACGCATTTCGCGCTCTCGGCACTCACGTTGCCGCGCTGGCTGGATGAATCGCTGGCCATGCACTTTGAAGATCAAATCGCGGGCGGGGAGCCGCCGCTGGCGGACCGGCTGGGCAGTGTGTTTGAGGCGGTGACGACTACCGAACTGCTGCGCGAATTCCGCGGCTGGTGGACGGAGGAGAAGATGCAGGGCTTCTGGCACGACGACCTGTGGAACTCGGAGGAGGATGAGCAGTCGCTTTGCTATGAAATGTCGCGCCAGATCTTCCGGCTCCTGCGGCAGGCTGTGGACGGCGCGCCGCAGCGCTTCCGGGCTTTTATCCGTGAAGCGCAGGCCGCAGACGCAGGAGAAGCCGCGGCGCGGGAGCACCTGGGCTATTCGCTTGGCGAACTGGCAGCGCAGGTTCTCGGCAAGGGCGACTGGCGGCCGCGGCCGTTTCGCTAATGATCCGGGCCGGAGCGGAATGCCATCTCCGGTGGATTACTTGGTATGCCAGCCATGATGGCGGTATGTTCCCGCGCCGCTCCCGCTGCTCATTCTTATTGCTTCGGCCGGTGGTGGCGCTGCCGCTGCCGACGCAGAGGGCAGCTTGGAAACGGTCGGAAAAGGGTTGAGCGGATTAGACATGGCGGTGGATTCGTACAGGCCGGACAACGCCCTCCCGCCAACCGGTTCCTTCGTAGAATTTTGTGGGAAAGGTACCCGGTTAACTTGCGGTGTTAATTCGCTGCGTTTGGTTGGCGGCCCGAACTCGAAGTAGAGCGGGTTGCATTCGCCTCTCGGCAGGTCTCTGTGCGGCATCATGTCTATTCCAATCCTGACCACCTCCCCTCAAAACATCATCTTCGACTGGTCGGGAACTGTCGTGGATGATTTGCCGCTGGTGCTGGAGGCGACGAATGCGGTGATGCGTGCGTTCGGGCGGGCGGAGTTGTCTCGGGAGCAGTTCCGGCGGGAGTTCCGGCTGCCTTTTTTACACTGGTATGAGGAGGCGCTGCCGGGGGTGACGGCGGGGGAGTTGGATGCAGTGTTTCTGGAGGCGTTCGCGGCGTCCCGGGAGCCGGTGACGGTGCTGCCTCATGCCCGGGAGTTTTTGGAATGCTGCGCGGGCGCGGGGCGGCGGATGTTTGTGCTGAGCAGTGCGCCACAGCATGCGGTGGAGTCCCAGGCGGAGGCGCTGGGGCTGGGGCATTTTTTCGAGCACATCTATGCCGGAGTGCGGGACAAGCGGGAGCACATCGGGCGGGTGCTGACGGAACAGAAACTGCGGAAGCCGGAAACGGTGATGATCGGGGACATGCGGCATGACATTCACACGGCACGGACGGGCGGCATCGCGTCGGTGGCGGTGCTGACGGGGTATGAGTTCGCGGACGTGCTGGCGACGGCGGAGCCTGACCTGACGGTGCAGGATTTGGCGGAACTTCGGGCGCTGCACTTTCCCGGGTGAACAGGGAGGTGCCGGCCTGTCCCTTTCGTCCGGACATGGGGTGATTCCTGGAGTCCAGGCGCGTGACAATCAACATTTGCCTCCGGGCCCACGCTGGGGCATTATCCCCGACGCATGAGCAGTACCCCCAGCAACGATCGCATCGCTTTCATCGACGAAACGCCCCACGGCTTTGAGCCCGGCGACACGATGCTCAAATTCGTGGACCGTTATCTCGGACGCGGCCATGTGCCGACGCTTTGTGATGCGCCGCAACTGGAGCCCTACGGTGCGTGCCGGGTTTGCTCCGTGGAAGTGGCGATGCAGCCGGACGGACCGCGCCGGGTGGTGGCTTCGTGTCACACGCCGCTCAGCGCCGGGATGCATATTTTCACCGAGTCGCAGAAGATTCGCGGGCTGCGGCGGAATATCGTGGAACTGGTCCTGACAGATCACCCGCTGGACTGCCTGACCTGTGAGGTGAACGGGAACTGTGAATTGCAGACGGTGGCCGCGAAGGTGGGGGTGCGCGGCGTGAGGTATCCGGCGGGAGAGAATCACTTGGACCGGAAGAAGGATCTCTCGCACCCCTACATGACGAGTGATCTTTCGAAGTGCATCAACTGCAACCGTTGCGTTCGGGCCTGTGATGAAGTGCAGGGGCAGTTCGTGCTCTCTATGCACGGCCGCGGGTTTGCGGCGCGCATCATCAAGGGGCTCGACACCTCATTTGAAAACTCGCCGTGCGTTTCCTGCGGCGCGTGTTCGCAGGCTTGCCCGACATCGGCCATCAGCGACATCTTTGCCTCGAAGAGCATCGAGGCGACAAAGAAGACACGCACCGTCTGCACTTATTGCGGGGTCGGCTGCAATCTCAACGTCGCGACCAAGGGCGACGAAGTTCTCAGCATTCAGGCACCGGTTGATTCCGAAGTCAATCATTCGCACACCTGCCTCAAAGGCCGCTATGCGTTCAAGTTTGTGAAACATAAGGACCGCCTGCGCACGCCGCTCGTCCGTTACAACGGTCACTTCCAGGAAGCGACGTGGGACGAGGCTTACGATTACATCGTCAAGAACCTGACACGCATCCGCAACGAGCACGGCGGCAATGCGGTGGGCGGCATCAGCTCCGCGCGCTGCACGAACGAGGAGAACTATCTCATGCAGAAGTTCATCCGCACCGTTTTCGGCACCAATAACATTGATGCCTGCGCCCGCGTCTGTCACAGCCCGACCGCGTGGGGAATGCAGAAAGCGTTCGGTACCGGCGCGGCGACAAACAGCGTCATTGATTTGCAATACACGAACTGCATCCTCATCATCGGGGCGAATCCAACGGAAGGCCACCCGGTCACCGGCTCCAAAATCAAGCAGCGCGCCATGAAAGGCGTGCCGCTCATCATCATTGATCCGCGCGTCATCGAACTGGTTCCCTACGCCCAGCACCACCTCCAGCTCCGCCCTGGCACCAACGTGGCGCTGCTCAACATGTTCGCCTACTACATCTGGGAGAGCGGCAAGGTGGACCGCAACTTCATCACGAAGCGCTGCGAGAACTGGGACGAGTTTGAAAATGGCCTGCGTTCACTGGACCTCGACGAACTGGAAAAAATTCACGGCGTCCCGCGTGAGAAAGTGAAAGCCGCGGCCCTTGAATATGCCTCGGCGGAGAACGCGATGGCCTTCCACGGCCTCGGAGTCACTGAGCACAGCCACGGATCGAAGACGGTGATGACGATTGCCGACCTCGCGATGATGACCGGCAACATCGGCCGCCCGGGCGTGGGCGTGAATCCCCTGCGCGGCCAGAACAACGTCCAGGGGGCGGCCGACATGGGCTGCCAGCCGCACCAGGGCGCCGGCTATTTCCAGGTCAACGACCCCGGCTATCACAAACTCTACGAAGAGTTCTACGGCGTCCATCTTTCCGACCAAATCGGCTGGAAGATTCCGCAAATGTACGAGGCCGCGCTCGCGGGAAAACTGAAAGCCATGTGGATTATGGGCGAGGATCTCGTGCAGACCGATCCCAACACCGAGCACGTCAAAGCCGCGCTCAACGCGCTCGACTTCGTTGTCGTCCAGGAACTTTTCATGACGCCCACCTGCGAATACGCTGACGTCATTCTCCCCGCCTCCTCGTTCCTCGAAAAAAGCGGCACCTTCACCAACGGCGAGCGCCGCGTGCAGCGGGTCAATGCCGTCATCCCGCCGCTCCCTGGCACCAAACCCGACGGCGTTATGATCGCCGAAATCATGCAGCGCATGGGCTGCAATCAGGCTGACTACACACCCGACGGCGTGCTCGCCGAGATCGCGCAGATCGTCCCGTTCTTCAAAGGCGCCACGTGGGAGGGCCTCACCGATCAGGGGAAACAATGGCCCATCGCCGAAGGCAACATCGGTACCGAGCGCCTCCACCTCGACACCTTCAAGCGAGGCCTCGGCAAGTTCCACTTCTTCGACTTCAAAGAATCCAAAGAGATCGAAAAACACGGCGCAGAATTCCCCTTCATCCTGACAACCGGTCGCCTGCTTGAGCACTACAACTGCGGCAGCATGACCCGCCGCACCGGCAATGTGGACATCGTCACCGAAGACACGCTCGCCATCCACCCCGACGACGCCGCGAAGAAAGGCATCGCCGACGGCGACATGGTCCGTGTCTTCTCCCACCGCGGCGGCGTCCCCATGAAGGCCCGTATCAGCACGGAAGTAAAACCCGGCATCCTGTACTGCACCTTTCACTTCCCCGAAGTCCTCGTGAACATCGTCACCAGCAGCGAATGCGACGAAGACACCATGTGCCCTGAATACAAAGTCGTCGCCGTGGATGTGGAGAAAGTCACCGCGCCCGTGAAGCAGGCCGACGCCATCCGCCACCCGGAGCCGGAGATGTCGGCGGTGTGATAATTAACCAGCAGGCAAATCAGTTACACGGTGGCGGAGCACGGTCCCGGCTTTACTCACGATCCACCGCACAGTGGAATGGCAGTCGCCCTCAAGCGCCTTCCTCCATTCGATTAGGATAGTTCCACCTTCATCGGACAAATAAACCCTTGGACGCCTCAGCCAGCCATCGGCCTCCTCCCATGACAAGCCTACCTTCCCTACAATGGGGGGGGCGGGATGACTTCATAATCTGGATATCAAAGCCGCCGAGGTCGTTCCAGAACCGTTTTGGAATGTGGATTCTCCTCCCGTTCCACTCCAGCGTGAAGGCCCTTATAACCGTGTCTGCATAATCTGGAACCTTCTCTCCACGGTAAATTCTACTGCCATCAGCGGCTTCCACGATCTCGTCATCCTTCAGGCGTTCGAGCCGGACACTGAGTGTAACGTCGGGATCACCACCGCCCCCAGACTCTTCATGGAATACGCCCTCCAATTGATTTTCAGTTTCCCACTCAATGGGTTGGTCCGTGTCATCTTCCCGTTCATCAACTGCCAAGGCACCTGCGGGCAAACCGAAGCCCAAAGCGGTCAAGAAGCGGCGGCGGGGAAGTAGGCTGGACATGGTGTTTGAGTATTGCCGTTGTGTCGTGCTATGGTGCGCAGACTTCTTATCTGCCACAGGGATGTTCAGTTGCTGCTCAGTCTGTCCAAATGGGAGACAGGTGCTCCAAACCGTTTGGAGAGTTCAACGGAAATCATTTTTGCCGCCGGTGAAGGGTGTCAACTCACCCCGCTTCCGCGCAGTTTTGAGTTCCGTGTCGATCCGTTTTTTCGCCGCTTCCATTTCGCCGGGAGTCAGTCCGTATTCCTGCAGCGCGTAATCCGTCGAGACCACTTCCACCGGACGCAACGCCACAATCTTGCCTTCAAACATGAATCCAATGTCCTCCCCCTGCGTCGCCTTCTTGAGCCAGTAACCCAGCCGCCCGCGTCCCTCTGTGATGGTAAGAGTCTTCACTCGCTCTTTATAGCGCACACAAGCAGGCCCGCAAGCAGCCTTAACCCGCCTGCACTCTTCACCTCCACGAAGTCCTCGTGAACATCGTCACCAGCAGCGAATGCGACGAAGACACCATGTGCCCCGAATACAAAGTCGTCGCCGTGGATGTGGAGAAAGTCACGGCACCAACCGCCGCAGCGGCGCTGCAGGAGCAACTCGTGCCCGCGTAACGCCACTAGCAGAACTTGCCGCCTGCCGGCTTTTTTGATCGCGAGCAGTCAATTTGCCGGTGCTGCCTGTTCGGATTCCAATTGCCATTTCTTGAGCGGAAGGGTGCTTTTCCAGACTTCATGGAGATACAGTCTCTCCGGAGAATACCAAATGCTGATCTCGTGAACGCCTTTTTCCTGACGAGCCTTCTCCTCCAGTTCCTCCTGAATGGCGATGGGTTCGAGAATTCCGAAAGTAATTCCTGATGTCGCCGCTGCATGGCGGGGACAGGCAGCTTCATGACGTGTGCATGTATCGCAGGAACGCCGGGAGGCAGATCCCAGCGATTACCAGGGTTGTCAGAAATGCGCGGCGCATCGCTGCGCGGCGGGCCATGGCTGGTTCCGTCGGATAGTCCCTGATGACGATATCAACAGTCACGGCTGAAATGAACACCATCGCGATAGGGATCGGGAAAAACAGCAGCATGTAGAAGAACATCGCCATCAGGGCAGTGCCCATATCCGTGAGGCCGCGCGCATCGTGTCCAGCCATGGGAATGGGGACTCCAAAGATCAGTGCCGCAATGAGCCAGAGAAGCACGACGGCGAGCAGAGACATGCCCAGAGCGACCCAAAAGCATCGCCACGGCGATGACCGCTCTAACCGGACGCGCCGCGGTTTCGGATGGTGGATGCGGCGGGCCCTGGGATCAATGTCGTGGGTCATGGGTGGAAAGCAGGGTTGGTTCACCAGAGTTCGTGCTTCATTGCGCACCCGCTGGCGATTTGATTTCGGGTTTCCTGTCCGGTATTAAGATCTGCTTCTGTCCTTCTTTGGCTACGGACTTGTCCTCCCCTTCAGCAACGGCACTTTTTGCATCCTCCTCTTTTGGCCTGCCCTGTGCGACCCCCGTGGCGGCGAATGCCAAAAGCATCAGGAGCTGTTGGAATACGCGCCGGACTGACGGGCGGGGAAATGGCAAGCACGTGATGGATGTTTTTCTCATGATCTCGATGGTTCAATTCTCAGTGGCGCTTTTTCGGATTTATCCGGCTCAGGAAAATGAACACTGTCGAATTCAGCAAGTGCAGTCCGTATTCATCGTCGATCGTGCGCTGAGGAGTTGATTTCCGAATTCCCGATTCATTACCCTCCTGCCGGCGGTTTGACTTCAGGTTTCTTGTCGAGTCGAGTCATCCCATCGAGCGGACCATCCCTCCCATCGACATGTCGCTCCCCCGTCCTAACGGTATCTGGCTCCTTACCGCCGAGACCGAAGTCCGCGTTCGCGCGAAACTCTTTTACCATCCAGCCTGATGGAGTCGTCTTGATGAGGTCATAACCGGGGGCGGCGGACGCCTTCCCATCCGGAGCAGGCGCCTTTCTAACATGATAGGAAATCACTATGTTCTCTGCGTCATCGTTTGACGATCCCTCGGTAGTGCCGCCCAGCTCCCACGTCCCGTTTGCCCAGTCTTCTTTGAAGACCGTATCCAGCAGGGCTCTGAATGCCGTGACCGAAGGGTTCGCGCCATTTTTTGCCCATGTCCGGCCGTCATCGCTGCTCACCCACGCATCCGTGCCAATGATGACGATGCGTTCGGGGTTTTGTTTGAACCCGCTGAAGGAAATGGTGGCTGACTGACCGCTGAAAATCACCTCAGCGGTCGCCTCATCACTGCCGTCCTCCCGACTGTGCTGGATATGCAACTGCAGTTTCCATCCCGGTGCCTTCCGGGCGTCCGTCAAGGCCATGGCCACAGCGGCGGCGACAGGTCCTCCAAACGCGTCCGCTTCCGTTTTCGCAATCTCAGCGCTTCCCTTCACGGTCCCCAATGCTGAGCGCAAGGGGTCTTCCACCTCCTGATCCATTTGCGATGACATTTCGCCCGCCATCGCAACCATGAAGCGGCGGAATTCCGCTGCGGACATGCCGGCGCTCAAGGCGGGGCGAAACATGGCGGCCTCATCCCATTCCTCCGCCCTGGCGTCGCCCATCTTTTTGAGAGTGCTGAGTTCCGGAGAGCCGGGCTCATAGCGCAGGTGCATTTCCGCGAAAGTGAGGGCGTTGTTCATGGAAGGGCGGGGTTTTTCCGGAAGCCGCGACTGCACGGCCTTCGGAAACGTCGAGGTCAACCACGCCTTTGCTGCCCCAACATCGGCCGCTGTCTTTCCGGTCAGTTCCGGGAGCGGCGGCACGGCGGCCTTAAAGAGTTTCGCCTGGCGCTGCGCGGCCTTCATCAGCGGCTCCCATTCCTCCGCCGTCGCTGCGCGGGCTCTCAGGGAAACGGCAAACCCGGCATTAACCGACATCTCCCATGCGGACCACATGCCCCCGATGAGCGGCGCGGAAAAACAGAAGCTTACCTTCCATTCGCCGGCCCCTCGCCTGGCTTCTTCCAGCCAAACTCCCGTCCGGCAGAGCCCTTTGTCCGTCTCACAAAGGTAATAGAGAGCGATACCAGCCGGCGTGGCGGCGGTCGGTTTTTGCGAAGCGTCCGCTGGTTCGGGAGGAAGCGCTTCTGCTCTTCCGCGCAGAAGGAGGGCTGATTTCAAGGCACCGTGCTTTTGTGAGAATGCCTTAAAGGCTTCCTTCAAGCTGGCGGCATCTTTCAATCCTGAATACACCGGGTTCGCCAGGGCCAGGGCCTCGCCCCCCCGCCCTGCAAAGGCGTTGTTGAGGAACGATTCCGCGACTTTCGCCGCCGCCGTGATTTGCGCAGGCGCGGGCACCGGAACTATTTTGAATGCTTCCAAAAATTGCGTAAACGCATCGGCATCTTCGTCTGGATCTTCCTTTGCCGATTGGGCCGGAAGACTGAGGCTGGACAGGATTAGGGTAGTGACCACGAGGACGAGGTGAACGGCCCTCGCAATCGTTGCATGCGTGACTGATTTCATGGCTGTGAGTTGGTTGGGTGTTTGGTTACTGCGGCCTTTCGCCGGATGAGATTCTTTCGAGCACTGCGGCCGCCGCCGGCAGTCCCGGCTCGAGCCTCAGCGCCTTGCTCGCGGCTTCTACAGCAGCGGCCCGGGCGGTTCGTGTTCCCGGGCCTGATGAAATCCTTGTGTCAGGAGACAGTGTGGAGAGATGCTCTGCGGCCCGCACCCACAGAGACGCACGTTCGCCTTTCGGCAGGCGATC
>JANNVM010001113.1:0-2357 GCA_031414455.1 Verrucomicrobiota bacterium | reverse complement strand
CGACCATCGGGCCGAAGCACGAGGAGGCAACCGGAGGGAGCAGAATGATAAAATCCACAATTACCGCGTGCAAAACGCCCTTCTCACCCATATCTTGCACGCTCGTTTCAATACTTTTCTCAAATGTGCGGCATTATTGCTTATATTGGCGGGCGCGAAGTGCGGCCCATTCTCCTTGATGGACTCGGGCGACTTGAATACCGGGGCTACGATTCCGCAGGCATCGCCGCGCTGACGGCAGACGGCCTTGAAGTGCAAAAGAAGGCGGGGCGCATCGCTGATCTTTCGCGACATGTCGGGAAACCGAAGAAACCCTCCCAGCAGGGGATCAGCCACACCCGCTGGGCCACGCACGGCGAGCCCAGTGATGTGAACGCCCACCCTCACCTTGATCAAGGTGGCAAACTCGCGCTGGTGCATAACGGCGTCATCGAAAACTATCAGCCGCTTAAACGCGCGCTCATTGAAGAGGGCCACGAATTCAAATCGGCGACGGATACGGAGGTGCTCGCGCACTTGATAGGCAAACACTACGAAGCCTCCGCCGACCTGAACGGCCGCCGTCTCGTCGAATCGGTGCGTTCGGCGCTCCAGGAAGTGAAGGGCACCTACGGCATCGCCGTCATGCATGAAGACCACCCTGGCGTCATCATCGGAGCGCGCCGCGGCAGTCCTCTGGTGCTGGGAATCGGTGAAGGCGAGATGTTCCTCTCTTCCGACGCCACCGCCCTGCTGCCCTACACACAGAAAGTCGTTTACCTGAAAGACTTCGATGTTGCCGAGATCCACGCCGGCCAGTTTACGGTGGAGACACTCAGCAGCGGCGATTCCGACTACGAAATCAAGGAACTGGACTACGCGCCGGAGGCAGCGGAGCGCGGGGACTTTCCCCACTTCATGCTCAAGGAGATCTATGAGCAGTCACTCACGATCGAGAATGCAGTGCGGGGCCGGTTGAATCCCGAGGAGGCCAGTGCGCAACTCGGCGGCCTGAACATGACGCCGGCGGAACTGCGCGACGTTGATCGTGTCGTTGTGCTGGGTTGCGGCACTGCGCTGCATGCGGGCATGATCGGTACGCACATGCTGGAGAATATGGCCTTCGTGGCCGCGGAGGCGGACTTTGCGAGTGAGTTTCGCTTTAAGAACCGCCCGCTGCAGCGGAACACGGTGTTCTTTGCCGTGAGCCAAAGCGGCGAGACGGCGGATACACTCGGCGCGATGCGCGAGGCGCGCCGCAAGGGATTCCGTGCCCTGGGCATCTGCAACAACGTCGGCAGCACCATCGCCCGCGAGAGCGACGGTGGCGTCTATATGCACGCCGGCCCTGAGATCGGCGTGGCGGCAACGAAATCATTCGTCAGTCAGGTGGCCATCTTCGGGCTGCTCACCCTTTGCCTCGGAAGAATGCGCCAGATGTCCGCAAGTACGGGGCGCGAAATCATTCAGGCATTTGAAAAGCTTCCCGGCCAAATCACGCGCATCCTTCAGCAAAACGGGGACATCGCCGCACTGGCAAAGAAATACAGCAGCGCCCACAGTATGTTATTCCTCGGTCGGCAGTATAACTACCCCGTCGCTCTCGAAGCCGCGCTCAAGATGAAGGAGATCAGCTATATCCATGCGGCGGGATTTCCGGCGGCGGAGTTGAAGCACGGCGTCATTGCCCTCATTGATGCGCAGACACCGTCCGTGTGCATCTGCCCGGAAGACAGCCTCTACGAAAAGAACATCAGTACCATTCAGGAAATCAAGGCCCGCAAAGGCCCCGTCATCGCCGTGGCCACTGAGGGCGACACCGAGATCAAGCACCACGCGGACGATATCATCTTCGTCCCGCGAACCATCGAGATGCTCCAGCCCATCCTGAACATCATTCCGCTGCAACTCCTCTCCTATCACGCTGCCGTGGCCCTGGGCCGCGATGTGGACAAGCCGCGGAACCTCGCCAAGAGCGTCACGGTGGAGTAGCTTCCGGAATCACCTTCGCTCCGGCTTCTGCTTAATGCAGGAAATGCCGGTGGCCGGTGAACACCATCGCGATGCCCCGCTCGTTGGCCGCGGCGATAACATCCTGATCCTTTACGCTGCCGCCCGGCTGAATTGCCGCCGTCGCGCCGGCCTCTGCCGCGCTAATGAGACCATCGGGAAACGGAAACATGGCATCGCTCGCGACCACGCTGCCCTCAAGTGAGAGGCCAGCCTCTTTGGCCTTCCACACCGCGATGCGCGCGGAGTCGATGCGGCTCATCTGACCGGCACCAATACCAAGGGTGCGGTCGTGCGAGGCAAACACGATGGCGTTGCTTTTTACATGCTTCACCACGCGCCACGCAAAACGCATGGCCTCCAGTTCC
>JANNVM010001112.1:0-1827 GCA_031414455.1 Verrucomicrobiota bacterium | reverse complement strand
GCAGTGCCGTCGCGCCGACAACGGTCATCAACAGCGCGCCAGCCTTCAATGGCAGCTATGCAGCCGCCAATGCCGCCAACAATAATTTCGGACGGGATGGCTCCGGTCGCGAATATGCCATCAACGGGGGCGTTACGGGTGCGGCAAACATGTTTGTGGATTTCGACTTTGGTGCCGTGACCCCGGTCTCCGGATTTGATTTCTTCGACCGCCTGGCTCCGGGCGACCGCACCACCGGCTTTGATCTTATCTTCTCCAACGACCCCGCGTTCTCCAGCATCGTGGCCACCCAAAGCTACAGCCCGGGTGCCGCATGGGGCTACAGCCAGACGTTTTCACCGGTGAGCGCCCGCTATGCCCGGCTGGATGCCACCGCGGCCGCCGGGAATCCGGGGATGACGGAAATGACTTTCTACGCCGTGCCGGAGACCTCCGCGGCCGTGCTCGCCGGTCTGGCCGGCCTGCTCACAGTGGCGCGCCGCCGCCGCTAGGGCCGGCCCGGGAGGCAAAATGCTTCCGGATTCGCAGAGGGGGATGCTTTGGGAATAGGGGGCTGGAGTAGATTTTTAACAAGTCTGTGGACGGGGTCGGTTTACTAACACGTGAGGACAGGTTCGCATTGAGTTTCCCGGAGCCATCTGTCACGTCATCTGCCGGGGCGATTGACTGCTGCGCAGTCTGTGCAGCGAGGCTTTTGCATAGCCGGAACGGCTGGCGGTTAGGACCCCTGCGACCGCCGGAGGAACAGCGCAGGCCGGTTACATTTCCCGCCGGTCCACGATCTCCTGCTCCTGACGCAGCTTCACGATTTTGCCGGCGGGCAGGGTGCCGCGCCAGACGACGCCGGGATAGAGAATGCTGCGGGGGCCGATGAGGCTGCCGGGGTTGAGGACGGCGCGGGCGCCGAGGTCGGCATAGTCGCCGATGATGGCGCCGAATTTTGGCAGGCCGGTTTCGATGCGTCCGGCGACGGGGTCATGCACGGGAATGGGGCCGGCATCATGCCGCCAGTTGGACAGGATGACGCCGGCGCCGAGGTGGGATTTGAAGCCAAGGATGGAATCGCCAACGTAGTTCCAGTGCGGGGCCTCCACGCGGTCGAACACAACGCAGTTTTTGAACTCACACGAATTCCCGGCAAGGACGTTGTTCCCGAAGATGACGTTTTCGCGAAGGTAGCAGCCGGGCCCGAGGAAGCAGTCCTCACCGATCCATGCCGGGCCGATGATGACGACCCCGGGAAAAATAATCGTGCCTCGCCCGATCTGGACCTGTGGGCCGATGAATGCCTGGCCGCGCACTTCGCCGTCGTTCTGCGGCGTTAGATTCGCCGCCAGCCATGGGGCGATACGGGGCAGCGCCTGCCACACTTCGCCAACGCCTTCGAAGACCCCGGCGGCCTGGGTCATGCGGAGGTCGAGGTAATCGGAAACGGGATGCAGCGGCATGGCGGTGTCAGACGGTCATGATCTCCGCCTCTTTCTTCACCACATGTAAGTCAATCTCCTTCACGTACTTATCGGTTAGCTTTTGAATCTCCGCTTCAACCCGCTCGAGGTCGTCTTCGGAAATGCTGCCGTCCTTTTGAGCCTTCTTGGAGGCCTCCATGCCGTCGCGGCGCTGGCTGCGAATGCGCACCTTGCCTTCTTCGCCCATGCCTTTCACCCGCTTGGCCATCTCCGCGCGGCGATCCTTGTTCATCTCGGGGATCGGCAGCCGGATGGCGTTGCCGTCCACGGCGGGATTGATGCCGATGTTCGCTTCCTTAAGGCCGCGCTCGATGTCCTTGAGCGTGCCGGGATCGAACGGCTTCACATAGATGAGCCT
>JANNVM010001111.1:0-3371 GCA_031414455.1 Verrucomicrobiota bacterium | reverse complement strand
CAAAATGATGGGCATGGGTGGCGGTGCCATGCCTCCGGCAGGGCCGATGGCGGGCGGCGGTGGCATGGGCAAGATGGACATGGACATGCCGAAGATGGGCGGCGGCGGCGCAATGCTGACACCAGCGCCCGCGGCACCCATAAGCGGCGGCATGGACATGATGGAGATGGCCGGGATGATGGGCATGGGCGCGATGAGCGGTCCCGCAACCGGAGCCATGCCGCAGTCGGCGCTGCCAGGCTTCCCCGGCGCGTCGCACCTTTATCATATCGGTGCGACGGGCTTCTTCCTTGATCACCCGCATCACATCGCGCTCACGACAGAACAGCAGGGCGCGCTCAACAGCGCGAAAGAGCAGGCGCTCCTTGCGAAGAGCACCGCGGATCGCGCGATCCAGCAAGCCGAGCAGGACCTGTGGACGCTCACCGCGGCCGACCAGCCGGACGCCGCGGTCATTGCGACGAAGCTGACGGAAATCGGAAAGCTGCGCGCCGATGAGCGCCTCGGGTTCATTCACGCGGTGGGCGAAGCGAGCAAACTCCTCACCGACGAGCAGCGCAAGATTCTCACCGGTTTCGCGCCGGCCGCTCCCGCTGCGGCCCCGATGGCCCCCATGACAGACATGTAACCGCGAATAAAACTGAAACGAGGCGCCAAATTCCCATGATAACGCCCCGGCTACCTTTCGCTTTGGCTCTCGCCGCGGTCGTTAGTGCGGCCACGCCGGCTACGGCAAGGAATCCAACGGGCCACCGCATTTCCGGCATTGTTCAGAGGACGAATTGGCAGGCGTGGGAAGCGGAGATTCTGCGCACTGATAGAGTCGGCGCGCTCAGTTTCGTTTGGAGCACCCGGACTACCTTCGTGGCGAACATGCAGTTGGTGAACTCCACCATCCTCAAGCACGGGGCCAGGGTCGAGGTCCGCTGCCACCGTCCACTTTTTGGCCGGCCCTTCGTCTCCAGGGTAATGCTACTGTCAGTCTCCAACCGTGTCCCATGAACAAAAACGAGTTCAGCGTTGACCGCTCGGAAATGAAAAGCGCGGGCGGGCGCATCAGCCATTCAGCGCACGGCGTCCTGTGCGTGCTTGTGGGGCTGCTGTCGGCTTCGCGTCTGCGCGCGCAGTCGCCTGAGGAGCACGCGAGCCATCATCCCGCTGCTGCGGGTGCCGGGGCAATGCCAGTCGCACCCGGCGCGGCACCGGCTGCGGGCGCAATGCCCGCACCCGGTGGCATGGGCGGCATGATGGAAGGCATGGGCGAGATGATGAAGGGCATGCACGGCACGCCGCCACCGAAGGAACTCTATCCGTTGCTCATGGCGCTGCCGGAACTTTCTCCTGAGCAGCGTGCGCAAGTCGAGGCGCAAGCCGGCGAGCAAATGCACACGGGCACGGTCTTGATGGGACAGGCGCTCGATACACTCAACGCCGGCACGCAGTCCGGCGACTACGCCGCGATGCACGAGGCCATGACGAGCCTGCGCGAAGGCGCAGCACAGCTCGAAAGCGGTATCGCCGCGCGCCGCGCCCTGACTGAAGGCCGCGCCCCGCGTGCAGTCGCGCTCGCATGGTTCAAGCAGGAGATGAACCTCTCGCCCGGCGATGCTCCGGCTGCTCATCAACGGTTCGGCGGCACGCCCTTTCACCTCTTCACGATGGTGCTGCTCATTGCGTTCGCGCTCGCGATGGTCGCCATGTATTTCTGCAAGATGCGCCGCGCCGCGGCCCTCTTTGGGCGCATTGAGGCAGACAAGGGATCGCCCCCGCCGGGATCGGCACCGCCGCTTTTTGTGGGAGGGAAACCACCGGACGGAGAAAAGCCGCCGACAGGCGACAAGGCCGCTGCTCCCACCGAAAAGCCTGCCGCCGCTGCCCACAAGTCCGGTGCCACTCACAAACCTGCCGCGGCTTCCCGCAAGCATTGAGTTGACGTCAAAATGAGCAACCTGCCTCCCCAAAAAGCCGCGCCGTCAGCCGGTGCGGAGGCAACCTCAGCGTCGCCGGTGAGCGCAAACTGGCGGGGGTATCTTCGTGTGGGGAGCATCGTCACGGAAACGCCAGACGTGAAAACGTTTCGCCTCCTGCCTTCGTCCGGCGACGACTTCCTCCCCTTCACATTCGTGCCCGGTCAGTTCCTCAACGTCGCGTTCTCGATTGGCGGTGCGAGAATGAACCGCTCCTACTCCATCTCTTCCTCGCCGACGCCGCGCGAATACGTTGACCTAACCATCAAGCGCGAGCCACGCGGCGCGGTCTCCCGTCACATCGTTGATCTGCTCAAGGTGGGCGAACTGGTCGAAGCGGCAGGCCCGGTCGGAAAATTTACGTTCGATGGAACAGAGGCGGTCAGCATCGTCCTCATCGCCGCCGGCGTGGGGATCACGCCGATGGTGAGCATCACCCGCTATCTCACGGAGCGCTCCTGGCCGGGAGACATTTTCTTCATCTATATCTGCCGCACTCCGGCTGATTTTATTTTCGCGAATGAAGTCGCGGCGCTTCAGCAACGCAATCCGAAGCTCCGCGTCGCGGTCACGATGACGAGAGTAGATGGGACCGACTGGAAGGGATCTCGCGGCCGTCTCACCAGGGAATTGCTCACGCAGACGGTTCCCGATCTTCCTTCGCGAAGATTCCATATCTGCGGGCCGGAAACGATGATCGAAGCGACCAAGGCCCTCCTCACTGAACTTGGCGTTCCGCCGGACCAGGTGAAGTCCGAACTCTTCGGCGCCACCAAGCCCAGTCCAGCCGCCGCCGGGACCACCGCCAAGCCAACTGTCGCTGCAACTGGCCCGCAGGTCACATTTTCGAAGAACCACAAGTCGGCAAAAATCCGCGAAGGTCAGACCGTTCTCGAACTCTCCGAGGAACTCGCCATCGGGATCGAAAACTCCTGCCGCGTCGGCACCTGCGGCTTGTGCAAAGTCAAGATGACTTCCGGCGAGGTCACGATGGCGGTCGAGGATTCTCTCGATGCTGACGACAAGACCAACGGCATCATCCTCGCCTGTCAGGCAATCCCTAAAGGCGATATCGCCGTGGAGGCATAGCCATATGAAAGACCGCGAACGAATCGTCCTCACCGGCACTCTGGCAGTCCTGCTGCTGAGCTGGCTGGGCTTCCTCTTTCACAGCTCGCAGCGCTTTGCGGGGAGCGCAGTCGGCGCGGCATTCGGGATCGCGGGCGCGGTACTCATGCTAATCCCGCTCGCGTATCCCATCGTGAAGCGCATCCCCGCAATCAATGCGCGGGTCACTAAGTACGTCTCAATGCAGACACAACTCGCCGTGCATGTTTACGCCGGCATTTTCGGTCCATTGCTGGCGATCATTCACACCGGCCACAAGTTCGAGAGCTGGCTCGG
>JANNVM010001110.1:0-1613 GCA_031414455.1 Verrucomicrobiota bacterium | reverse complement strand
ACAATTTCCGGCACCTGGGGTATGGCAAGCCAGGGGGAAACGGTTTTGAGCGATGACGGAACCACCCAGCAGGTGAAGGCGACTTATCCGGCAGGGATCACCGGCAAGAGATTCGTGCGCCTGCGGGTGACCCGGCTGTAGAGGGGTTTGAAGTCTCTGGAAGCAGAGAAGCAGGCGAAGAAAAAGAAATCATGAAACGACTCACCTGCCTCCTTGGGTTCCTCGCACTCCTCAGCAGCCGCTCCCCCGCGGCCGCGAAGCCGAACTTCATCGTCATCAACATTGACGACATGGGCTACGCGGACATCGGGCCGTTCGGATCGAAACTGAACCGCACGCCCAACCTCGACCGCATGGCGGCGGAGGGCCGCAAACTCACCTCGTTCTATGCCGCACCGGTGTGTTCGCCCTCACGGGCTTCTCTGATGACGGGTTGCTACGCCAAGCGGGCCCTGCCGATTCCGCACGTTCTTTTTCCCGCTGACGGGATCGGACTTTCGCCGAAGGAAATCACCGTCGCCGAAGTGCTGAAAAGCGCGGGCTATGCGACCGCAATCATCGGCAAGTGGCACCTTGGCGATCAGCCGGAATGGCTTCCTAACGCTCAGGGTTTTGACCTGCATTTCGGCCTGCCCTACTCCAATGACATGGGCCCCGCAGCCGACGGGGTGCAGAGCGACCTCGGCAAGCCGCTGCCAAAAGCCAGCGGCAAAGGCCAGCCGCCGCTGCCGCTTCTGCGCAACGGCACCGTCGTGAAGCGTGTCCTGCCCGATGATCAGCAGTCGCTCGTGGAAATCTACACGGACGAAGCGGTGAAATTTATCCTGGAGAAAAAGGAGGCGCCGTTCTTCCTCTACCTGCCGCACAACGCCGTTCACTTCCCCATTTATCCTGGCAAGAAGTGGGCGGGCCAATCGCCTAACGGAATCTACTCGGATTGGGTTGAAGAAGTGGACTGGAGTGTGGGTCGCATTCTCGACGCCGTCCGCAACAACGGTCTCGCCGAACGCACGCTCGTCATTTTCACCACCGACAACGGCGGCACTCCCCGCGCCGTGAATACGCCGCTGCGCGGCCATAAAGGCAGCACGCTCGAAGGCGGAATGCGCGTTCCCACCATCGCGTGGTGGCCAGGCAGAATCCCCGCGGGAACAGAGACCGGTGCCATTACCGGTATGTTCGATATCCTCCCTACCCTTGCTGCCCTCGCGGATGCAAAACTTCCTGCCGACCGCAAACTCGATGGTGCCAACATCTGGCCCCACCTCTCCGGCACGCCCGGCGCCGCGCCCGCACACGACACCTTCTACTACTACAACGGACTGCGCCTCAACGCCGTCCGTCATGGCGAGTGGAAGCTGCAAATCGCCGGAGAAAACAGAGCCGGCAACGCCGGGCAAAACTTCACGCCGCGGCTTTACAACCTTAAGACAGACATCGGCGAAGCCACCGACGTCGCTGCCGCGAATCCTGAAGTCGTCACCAAACTCCAGGCTCTGGCAGCCGCGACCAAAAACGACCTCGGCGCTGAAGGCATCGGCCCCGGCTGCCGCGAACTGGGTCGCACAGCCAACCCAAAGCCGTTGATTCCGCCGGATGCACCCTTGGTGGTG
>JANNVM010001109.1:0-11408 GCA_031414455.1 Verrucomicrobiota bacterium | reverse complement strand
GCTGATCATGGCTGTCGTGGCGCTCTTTTGCACCGTCTATGCCTACACGGCGATGAACCGCTGGCAGCCGCACGTCTCTGCTACCGAAGGCGGGATGATTTATTGCCTCGAGCCCGTCTTCACGGCACTCTACGCCCTCTTTTTGCCCGCATGGATGGCGGCGTGGACCGGCGTACCGTATGCCAATGAAATGCTCACGGTCACCACCATCGCCGGAGGCGGACTCGTCACCGCCGCGAACATCATCCTGCAACTCCCCCAGCGCACGAAAAAGCCATGATCTGGAAATGCCGCCGGCACACGTTCGATCTCACGGATCGCGGCCTCGTCATGGGTGTGTTGAACGTGACGCCGGATTCTTTTTCCGACGGCGGGCAGTTCTTCGACACCGGCGCGGCTGTCACCCATGCCATGCAGATGGAACGTGAGGGTGCGGACATCCTCGACATCGGAGGCGAGTCCACCCGTCCCGGTGCCGGGGCCGTGAACCTCTATGAGGAACTCCGGCGCGTCCTTCCCGTCATTCGCGCCGTCCGGGAACGGACCCGGTGCCTCATTTCCATTGACACGATGAAGTCCGCCGTCGCCGCCGCCGCGGTGGTTGCCGGAGCGGACATCATCAACGACATCTCCGGCCTGCGCGCTGATCCTGACATGGCCGCCGTCGCCGCCGGCACCGGTGCCGGCCTCGTCATCATGCACATGCAGGGCACGCCGCAGACCATGCAGCTGCAGCCGTCCTATCAGGACGTTGTGGCGGAGGTCCAGGCCAGTCTGCGACTCAGCATGGACGCAGCACTCGCCGCAGGGGCGGTGCTGGAATCCATCGCCCTCGATCCCGGCATCGGCTTTGGCAAGACGCTGGAGCACAACCTCACGATCCTGCGCCGGCTCAATGAGTTTGGGCTCGATGACCGGCCCGTGCTGCTCGGCGTGAGCCGCAAATCGCTCATCGGAAAGATCACCGGCCCCGCAGGCCGCAAGTGGGGGACGGTCGCACTAACCAGTTATGCCCGCGAAAACGGCGTCCGGATTCTCCGCGTCCATGATGTGAAGGAAAACGTGCAGGCGCTGCGCATGACGGAAGCAATCATGGCAAAGTGACCGCGGCGGGCGGCCTTGCTTCAAATGGTGATCCGGCGCGCGCGCGCGACGACCGGCCAGACGTCCACCGCGCGGCTGTCCCGGACGACGTGACATTCTGAGTGCAGGGCAACGGTGGGGCAGACATGCCACGGGATGCCGTAAAAGGCGCGTCCGGGCGTGACGCTTCCGGCAAGTGCCGTCCGGAGCACGAGGTGCTCTTCGTTATGCATGAGCGCCTTTGCCCCGGGCATCTCCGGAAAGACGACGCGGGGATGCGGCATTTCGGAAGCGACGGCTTTGTGGCCGAGGTCAAGGCAGAGATCGATTCCGCGGGACACGGGACGACTGATGCAGCGCGTGAGAAGCCACGCCGCATGGCGGAACGGAAGGTCCGGAAACTTCTTTGCGTAGCCGGCATCCCACAGGACACAGGTCCCGGGGCTGCATTCCAGTCCGGGCTGACGCCGGCGTGCGTGGATGGTAAACGTGGGGGTGCCGCCGGCGACGATGCGCACCGGCAAAGGGCAGCCGGCGGTCTTCAGCGCGGCGAGGGATTCCTTGACGAGCACCCATGCGGCATTGCAGGCGGCGGTGCGCTTCTTGAGGTCCGGGTCATGCACATGGCCGTCATAGGCATGGAGTCCGCCCATCCTGACTCCCGGCAGACCGGCCAGCAACTGATATAATTTGATCACCGCTGACTTCGTCCGCACTCCGCTGCGGTGCTGGCCGATATCGAGATCAATGAGCACTTCCGCGACGAGCCGCACGGCCTTTGCGGCGTTGGCGAGGGCGGTCACCGCCGTCAGATCGTCGCCAATGGTCAACCACTGCACCTTCGGAAACCGGCGCATCAGTTCGAGGTAGCGCCCGATGTTTGGGCCCACGGGGGCCACGGCGAGGAGAATGTCCCGCCCGCCCGCGGCGGCTGTCATTTCCGCTTCGGCGATGGTCGCGCATTTAAATTTGCTGATCCCGAGAGCCACCTGTGCGGCAACCAGTTGAGGCAATTTGTGCGTCTTTACATGCGGGCGGAGCCGATCCGGATCACCGGCGATTCTGAGCATGGTCCGCAGGTTTGCCTCCGCCGCATCCATGTCAATGAGCAGCGCCGGCGACGGGACAGACGGTTCATTCTTCAGGCAATATTCCATACCGATCACAAACGATGCGCAGCGAAAGATTGCAAGAATGTGAAATTAATATTGCGCCGCGTCTCAAAATTGACATAAACCGGAACTTGACGACCAGAGATGAGTTACCCAGCCCACCCACTGCCTTACCATGAAGCCACCAGCCCTTGCGCTGTTCGCGTTAGCGCTGCTCCCTCTTTTCGAGGCATCCGCCGAGGGGGCAGAGTCGTCGTTTCTTCCTGAGAACTACGGAGCGATGGCGTCTGACAACACAGACGACCGGGCGGCGATTCAGGCGGCCCTTGATGATGCCGCCGCCGCGGGAGGAGGAACCGTTCAACTGGGGCCCGGGGTTTACGACGTTCAGGTGATCGTGGCCTATGGGCTTGGGCCCGTGAACGGGTTCAACGGCGGCGCGTCCGGCTTCCACGGGCTGCTGGTGCCGCCAAAATGCACGCTCACAGGCAGCGGCATGGAGAATACCACCGTGCGCATCCTCGCGGGAAACGCCAATCCTCTCGCCATTGGCGACGGCATCATCAACGCCGGTTATCAGACGGCTCTCTCTGATTTCGGAGGCGGCGGAAACTACCGGATTTCGCATCTCCGTGTGGATACTCCTGACATCAATGTGGCCCCGACCGGAAACCTCATCGGCATGGCCCACGCGGATGGAGTGACCCTGACTTCCGTGGCCCTGGGTGCCTCCAGATACCACGCCGTGGAGATCAATCTCAGCCGCAACGTGGTCCTGGAGGACTGTGTGTTCGAAGGTGAACATTCTGAAGCCTCCACCCTTCAGTTTGATATTGGGAGCATCGGCGCCAAGAGCGCCCGGCCCCGGGGAACTGTGGTCAGCGATGTCATGGTGCGCCGGTGCCAGTTCCGCGGCCGGGGGGGCGAACAGTACGGCAAAGTGATCGAACTGGGCCACACCGGCAGTGCCGGCATCCTGCGCAACATCGCTTTTGAAGACTGCTATATTGAAAGCATGGGCGGGCCTTACAGCGCCTGCGTGACCAATGACAACCCGCCGGCCCAGGAATTCACCGGGCTCCGGTTCGAGCGCTGCCGGTTCCACGGGTTGCAGGAGGCCTATTCTCCAAGCGGACTGCTCCAGTTCCTCCTTCAGGGCACGCAGACTCTGGATGGCCTAACGGTGCGCGACTGTCACTTCACCGGATCCTATTGGAATGGCCTCATCGTGATTTCCACCTCCGCGACATTCAACACCGGTCACAGCAAGCGGCGCAACATTCTGATCGAAGGCAACACCTTCACCCCGTCACTCAACCGTACGGCGCCGACCAGCAGCGGCGGTTCGATCCGCATGGCCTCTGTGACCACCTGTGCCGAGGTCACGCTGAGACGAAACCTTTTTGAAGTGCCGGATACCGCGGTGAACCTCAACCTCACCGGCGTCGTCACCGGTATTCTGGCAGCCAATAACCTCGACACGAAAATCGAAGACAACGTTTTTACGTGGGCGCACCTCACCGAGGCGGCGGCTCCCCTGGGGAAGGCGCGGCACATCGGCATTTCGGCCCCGCTTTCCATCCTCGAGCAAAGCGCGATGAAAGCCCGGATGCAGATGACCGGCAATGTCTTCCTCTACCCCGCCAACGGTATCGCCGGCCCGGTCTCCATGTCCACCAGTGTCCCCACCACTTCATGGGCTGCGGGCGGCCCCTGGGTGGGCGGACTCATGGCCGGTAATTTTGCTTCCGGTGCCGGCAGGGGCTTCGTCTGGTCGGTCCATCATGACCTTTCCGGCGTGGCTAACATCGGACAAATTCTACCTGCCGGCCCCTCGCGTCCGACGGGCGACGGCTGGTATGCCTGCAACGGCACCGCCTTAGCCACTCTGGATGTTGGCATGAACTCGCTGGCCCGGGTCAATGCCGGCAAGTGTGGTTATGAATCCACCCTGCCGGAGTTGCCCGGGAAGGTGATCCGGTTGCATGGCCCGCTGACCGGCGAGGGATTGGTGGCACCGGAGATGGCACGATTCGCCGGTGCTGTTTATCGCGGTACCGTGGACGGTGTCACCGATCTCGGAGCCATTCCCTTTGCCAGCCTGACGCAGGGCGATCTCCGCGTGGTGCGCAGCCCGCTGGCCGTATTTCGCTGGGATTCTCTGATCACTCCGGACGCAGCGCCGCCCGGTTCCTGCGCCCCCGCAGACAAACCGGCCGATAACGCAGGTTGCTGGATTATGTTTCGTTCCTGCGCAGAGTTCCTCGCTGACGATGCCGACCTCGATAAAGACGGCCTGTCCAATCTCCAGGAGCGCGCCTTCCTTGGCGATCCCTCCGCGCCGGACCCTCCTGACATGTTCGAAACCACGGCGTCGCCGGGCGGATTAACGGGCTTCCGTTTCTATTGTAATGCCGGCGCGACCAGTCCGCGCATTTGCCTCCAGTCCTCAGACGATCTGGCATCCTGGCGTGTTGAATCCTCCTGTGCACCCGGAGGCCCGTTTGAGCCCCCCGCCAGCGGCACTCTGACGGAATCATCGTGGAAAACCGGGCGGATCGTCACCGTTGAATTGCCACCCGGCACCCGGCGCTTCTGGCGTCTCGTCGTTGAACCGTGACCGCAATTCCTCCTTGCCACTCCCCGGCCGGGCGGTCACTGGTGAACCGACATGCCCCGTCTGTTTACGCGCTTCCTTTTCCTCCTCAGTCCGGCCCTTGCCGCCGTCGCTGAACCAGCGGCACCCATCCCCCCCCAGGAAGGCGACACCATCCATATCCCGCCGCGTATCGAGTGGGAGAAAATCGCCGAACTGCCTCCGCGCCACGGCGAACAGAAAAACCCTGGACTCGCCGGGGTCTTTGCCGGTGCCCATGATGACGTTTTCCTCATTGCCGGGGGCACCAACTATCCCCAGGGCCGTCCGTGGACCGGGGCACCGCGCGCCGTCTATGGTGACATCTACGTTCTCGAACGCACCGCTGCGGCCAACGGCCTGCCCGAATTCAAATGGACCAGCGCGCAGGCTGATTTACCGGAGGCCCTCTCCTACGGAGCCAGTGTCTCCCTTGCCGAAGGCGTTCTCTGTATGGGCGGTGCCACCCTCAGCACGGTCCACGATGCCTGCTTCCTCCTCTCGTGGAACAAAGCGGAGCGGAAAGTGGTCACGACCTCTTTTCCCAAACTTCCCAAGCCGCTCGCCTGTCACACCGCGGTCCTGCTCAAAAACGTCGTTTACGTGATGGGCGGCACCCCGGATATCAGCACCAGCCGCGCCACCAGTTCATTCTTCGCACTCGACCTCTCGAAGCGGAATGCCGGTGCCGCTTTCACATGGAAAGCGCTCACCCCGTGGGACGGCCCCGCCCGGATTTTTCCCGTCGCCGCCGCCAGCCTCGAAGGGGAAACCGAAAGCCTCTACCTCTGTGGCGGACGCAATCCTGGCAGCGAGCCTGACTTCCTCATTGATCTCCACAGGTTCGATCCCGTGAAGAGGGACTGGAGCCTCCTCGGGGATGTCGTGGACCGCCGCGGTCATCCAGGGCATGTCATGGCCACCGCCGCTTTCCATGTGCCACCCCACCATTTCGTCGTCGTCGGCGGCATGGACGAGGACATCACCCGGCTCATGGAGCGCAACGCCCGCGACCTCAAGGAACTCGACGAAACAGAACGGGGACGGCGCAAAAAATACGAAGCGCAGATCATGGAAAACTTCCCTGGCTATCCCCGGACGGTGCTCGGCTACGATGCGGAGATCGGCGAGTGGAACCACATCGGAAATTTCCCCGGCGAAGTCCCCCTGACAAATCCCGCCGTCAGTTGGGACAGCCAGGTGATCATCCCCGGCGGCGAAACCGGCCCCGGCAAACGTACGCCTGACATCTGGGCCGCAACCATCCGCAAGAAGCCCGTCGTCGTCGAAGAGGAGCCGGAGCCACCAAACGCCGCCGGTCAGGAAAACATCAGCGTGCCGACGCCGCCCCCCAGGGAGCCGAAACAGGAAAAGTAATCGCCGGCAGACAGCACTGCCATTTGGCGGGCAGTAGAAGATTTGATTTTCGTTTCACCCGCACCGGCCTACGGGCGGACATGACCATCACCGATCTGACCACCCGCATTCGTTCATTTCGCGACGCGCGCGACTGGCTGCAGTTTCACAGCCCCAAGGACCTCTCCGTGGCCATCATCGCGGAGGCCGGCGAACTGCTGCAGCATTTCGTTTGGAAATCACCGGAGGAATCCTGGGAGCGTGCGAAGCTGAAACAGGCGGAAATCGCCGACGAAATTGCCGACGTCGGCATTCTGCTGTTTGAACTCGCCGACAACCTCGGCTTCGATCTCGCCACCATCATGCGGGAAAAGCTGGACCGGAATGAGGTCCGCTATCCCGTGGACAAGGCCAAAGGCTCCAACGCCAAGTACAACGAACTCTGAAGAGTCGCCGCCGGGAAGGGTCAGCCTCCGATTTTCAGCCGCGGATCGGACTCAATCACCTCGTCGATTTGCTTCCAGCCGCCGGGCTGCTGGAGCTGGAAAAGATTCAGATACACCGCAACTTCCCCGGCGGGGAACTGATCGAGCAGCGCTGCCGCACCCGATTTTACTTTGACCGCGTCAAGTTCGTTAGGGATGTCGCCATCCACGCCGCCCTTGCCGTCATGAGTGACACCGATGGCGTCGAGAAACAGGGAGAGCATCGGACTGCGGCCCTTCATCAGCCAGATTTGGAGGAGGTTCTCGCCGACGGCTTCGTTGCCGCGCATTTTGAGCTGATCCACCAGCCACGCCGCCTGTTCCGGCTTCGGCTTCCGGGTGACGAATACGGGACGGAGCTTTCGCTGCTGAGCGAGCGAATTAACGGCGGTGCGAAAAACATCGCGCTCGGAATCGCGCAGCCAGCCGATGATGGTTTGGCCGAGGTCGGGCGGCATTTTCTGGAACATCTCGTGAGCAGTCATATATAAAGGGGTAGGCGGAGGAAAGGGGGCCTCCCCTGGCATGAGGGCCTCTGCTTGTCGAGCGGATTTGCCTCTTCTACAGCACATCCACCTGCGGCTTACCGCCGCAAAACTTCCCCCCTGCCCGAAAGATTCAAATCCCCCGCCAGGAACTGACGCCATGAATCTCATCTCCTTCAGCCTCTTTGGCAGCAACGAGAGTTACTACCGCGGAGCCCTCGCCAATCTCCGGCTCGCCCCGGACATCTACCCCGGATGGCAGCCCGTCATTTGGCTGGAGGGCAGCAAAGCCGGCTGGAAAGACATCCTCTAAAACCACGGAGCCGCCGTCATGCTCATGCCGGAATCCCGTGGCCTCGAAGGCGTCTTCTGGCGACTCCTCGCTCCGTATCTGCAAGGTGCCGAACGTATCCTCTTCCGCGACACCGACTCCCGCCTCAACCCCCGCGAAGCCGCCGCCGTCGCCGCATGGCTCGCCAGTGACAAAGACTTCCATGTCATGCGCGACCACCCCTGCCATCAACTAAACCACCCCATCCTCGCCGGCATGTGGGCCGCCAAAGCCAGCGCCCTCGACCATATCAATGCCGCCATCGAATCATGGCCCCGCCGCACGGATTACGGCGATGATCAGGATCTCCTTCACTCAGCGGTCTGGCCCCTCCTCACCACGGAAAACTCCCTCCAGCACAATGGCACATCCGGTCCGTGGCTGGGAGAGCAATTCTCACCGCATAAATATTGGAGTGGGCATGTCGGTCAAAAGGAATGAAGCCGTAACTCTTGGGCTGACACAAAACACTGACGGCTATCGTCTGTCGATAAATTCAGAGGTGGCTGCCCGAAGTTCCGGTTCATTAATCGTTTTCACCCATTGCCGCGCTGTAGGCAAGTCACCTTCCCTAACGGCATATCGAGCAACCGCTGCTGCTGCGGAATCCCGCTGGTCGCCTTGCCCAAGCGATCTAACCCACTCCGAAGCCAAAAGAGGTTCCTCATTGAGCCACGACTCAACGAAAGCAACTAAAGGCTTTTGACCTAAATTGGTATTCCCCCAATCTTCAATCCAGGATTTGGTTTGTTCTGGGTGCAATCGACCAAAATTTCGCGAAACTGCTGCTACCAATTCAGGCGTCCACCAACTACTTTCTTTCGGCTGATCCAATAGCTCGTTCCATCGCGCGCCGAGTGACACCGACTCCACAATCTGACTAGTAAGCCCAATTACGGACTTCTGGGCAGCCCAGTTCAGTCCTTCCTGTAATGAACCCGTGTCGAGGTATCTCTTAGCAGCCGCGGCTACTGCTGACTCCTTGATTAGGTCATTGACGGAATTCGCGCCAAGCACAAGTAACTCTTCTGAAGATAACTCGTGAGAACGTGCAAACACCGTGTCCCGCGCAAGGTCCGAGTCCTCCCGGATAGACGAATCACCGAGAGTTAGAAGAAACTGTTGGAGCAATCCGCCGGGCAATTCTCGGCATAAAAGTTGAAGCTTTCGATTTCGGTGAGCCCCCAGCGGGGCCGCCAAAGCCGCCGAGAAGAACTCCGCGAGGTCACGGCTTGAGAGCTCTTTCACGACTCCGGCGGGAAACTTCGCCGCGGCGCTGTCGGCCAACCAATTCTTCACCCTATGAGCGGGGGAGTCGGATGGAAGCGCTGCGTGATCGGCATTCGGATTCATTACGCTCATCCGCGGTTGGTTATTGCTTGGCGTTAGGTCTCTGGCTTGGTCCGGTGCATTATTTCTGCCACAGGAAGAGCAGCCACAAGCAATCAAACCGAGCCGTAGTAAGAGAAAAATTTGTTTCATCGTTTCATGTTCTCAGCGCTGAGTTCACTGCCATTCAGACCAACCGCCGGGGTCTGCGGTCCCTCCTCCGGCCGGAGGTGCCGCAGGAGAAATCTGCCACTGGCCCACAGGCTTTTCACGATACAGGGATCGTTGACGCTGCATGATATCAAAACTCCACGACCATGCTGCGGGAGATGTTTTTCCCTGTTGGCCGGTCGGAGTCCATGACCCAATATTTGCATTACTCAAGACCAGTGTGGAGGGCGCGTCGTAAACCGCATACCATGTCCATCCGTAGGCTGTCCAGTTCCCTACAAGCGTTAGCTTTCCTTCCGACTCAGAGCGGCTAAGGGTCAGGGGATTTGGAGTAACGGCAGGTTCCGTATATTCGACAGCTGGTGTTGGTGGTGCCGCGCCCTCTTGGTATACTGGCGATTCCCACGATGACGTATGAGGGCTTATGTTCGCAGCAACCTGCGGCACGGCAACTTCTGCGTCATTCGGATGGAGAAAGTTTAGGTCCCACCAGTCCATTTTGGCCTCGGCCTGCGAACTAATATCCGCGGAAACAAGCCAAATATACTGTCTCGCTGCTCGCATGGCAGCTGTAGTAACTTGGCTCTTGAGTGGACCAGACGCCCAACTCCTCAAAATCAATTCACCCGCGCTTGAATCCATTGCAACAACATCTTTTCCATACCAAGGATCACCGTCATTTTCCTCTGGGGAGGATGTGCAGATCATTTTGAACTGATATTGGTCCTTGAACTCGTAGGACTTAGCCGGAGGTGACCCCGATCCCGGCGGAGGATCGGTCGCCATCGCCCACCGAGGCTGCATTGCCAGCACCAGCCCAGCGGTGGCTGCGCCGCCAGCAGCCAGGAAACGGCGACGGGAATATTGGGCAGACCGTGCGATTTTTGGCCCGAGAGCTTGACTACTCTCTGTCTCTCTGTCTCTCTGTCTCTCTGTCAGGATTTTTGGAGTTAGAGTTCATATTCAGCCAAAATAACAGAGTCCGGGTTCGGGAGGCAATCTTATTCTTCATTTGTCAGAAAATATTTTGTCAGGCCCTGAATTCCCCGATGCACGTTGCCTATACTGTTGCCTTTGATGCTCCTGGTACGGGAGGCCACCGCCTGCTGGCGAAGATGCTGGCGATGTCGCTGGTGCGGAACCAGTTCGACGGGGACATGCTCATCTTCCGCAATACAGAGGCACCGCTCTTCCACATCCCTCGTCAGGGAGTGGTGGAACATTTTGTGCAGACGAAAGACATGTCCGGCAAAGAGCTGCAGGGCGAAGCGTGGTGCTGGAAATACCGGGTGGCTCCCGCGGTGGCGGAACACGCGCAGACTATCGGCGCGGAGAAGATTCTCTTTCTGGATGCGGACATACTGTGCCTGAGAAATCCTGACCATCTCCTGGATGGCGACTGGGACGTCACTTACTGCACGGAGCGGCGAAGCATTTCCGGTGCGCCGTGGGGTGCCTATCTGACAATGGAAGAGAAGGCCACGATTCGACGCGGCGGCATTAACAGTGGCACCATGGCGATAGCAGCCCGGCAGTATCCGGCGGTGATGGAGGAGTGGGAGCGTATCCACACCGGCCCCTGCCCGCCGGGCGGTCAGTTCCTTGAACAGGGTGCGTGGAACCGGCTGATCCTGGACACAAAGCTGCGGACGCGGACCTTCGAACGCGATGCGATCATGTTTCCGATGAACGACGAACTGGACTATCGGATCTACCGGGAGGCGACGCTGGTTCACTGCCTCGGGGACAATCTGAAGACAAAGGTGCAGTTCATGTTCGGGCTCTACATGAGCACGTTCTTTTTCGATGAAGCCGGGACGCTGCTGAACCTCCTCGATATGTGATCTGTTGGAGTCCCGACTTCAGGCGGAATCATCAACCCGAGCCGCCCGCGGGGGAAGCCTGGTTTGGCGATTCCGCCTGAAGGCGGGACTCCAACGGCCCGGTCATTTCCTTCGCCTCATTTTTACCATGAACCTCGACACTGATTTCCCTCTCAAGTTTTACCTGAACCTCAACAAGCAGGATGACCGCCGGCGCAAGGTGCAGAACGCCCTGCTGGATCAGGACATGGCGGACGTGGAGCGCATCCCGGCAATGGACGGCCGATGGGTGAAGAACAGCCGGGGCTACGGCAGCGGCAACCGCTACGCGCAGGCGCTGACACACAAGATGGCGGTGTGGCGCGCTCGCCAGCGAAGAGCACCGGCGGTGCTCGTGTTTGAGGATGATGTGGTCTTCGCCAAAGACCTGCGGGAGCGGCTGGCGGGGATCGAACTCCCGGAGGATTGGGGGATTTTCTTTCTCGGATGCCAGCACCTGGAGCGGCCTGACATCGCGGGACCGGGACTGGTGCGCTGCCACCGCACCTGGGACATGCACGCCTACGCGGTGAATGCGCGTTACTATAACAAAGTGATG
>JANNVM010001108.1:0-1619 GCA_031414455.1 Verrucomicrobiota bacterium | reverse complement strand
CTGCGGGCGCGATTGAGCACGGTCTCGTAGATGGCGATGAGGCCCACGCTTTCGATGTTATCGAGAGTGAGCGCGACATCTCCCTCCCAACGTGTGCCGGCCTGGGTCAGCACACTGGTGTCGGTGCTGATGCCGTTGTTGAACAGGTCCTTCACGCGCTGCTCGAAGGGATTGATCTCGCGCAGCACGCGCTTGATCCAGCCTTCGACCAGTTGCGGCGACATCCAGCGGGAATAGCCCGGGCCGGCCACATTGACGACGCCCGGCCGCGGGCGGTAGCGCATGGTGTACCAGCGGTCGTTGAGGACAAACGTCGAGCCGCCGAAGGGCAGGCTGCTGTCGGCGCTGATGGTGGCGACATTGGTATTCTTCTGGACCGGGCCGGAGTCGCTCACACTCTGGAAGGTCGTGGCGACGACATCCTCCTCGCGGGTCACGTCGAGGCGGAAATCGAGGCTGCTGGTGGCATTGGCATCGGCTCCGGTGAAGAGCGCGATTTCCACCCGGTTCTGCGCGGCGGTGAAGAAACTGCGCGGGATGCGGAACTGGCGCTGGAGCAGGTTCCCGGGCACAAGGCCAGTCACGGCGTCCGTGTTGACGAATTCCGCGGGAGCAAGATTGGCGAGGACGACATTGCCATTCACATAAAGAACAAAACCGTCCAGATCACCCATGGAGGCGCTGAAGACGATTTCTCCCGGTACTCCGTCGCTCGTGAAATCGAGCGGTGCCGCGACGGTGTTTCTCAGTACGAGGCCGGGGTTCTGCTTCGCCGGTTCGTAGGCATAGGCCGCGTTCCGGATGGCGATGCTGCGCGGGAACGGCAGAGTGGTGCCGAGGTCGTATTCATTTGATGCCGGCAGGGCTTCGCCGGGATTGCGCACGACGGTCCATTGGTCGTTCGTCCCGACGCCGAGTCGTTGAGACCATGAGGTCGTGTAAGTCGCGGGTGCCGTGGCGGAGGCGGGGGCCCACTTCCATTCGAACTCATAGTCCTGCGGACGCGCCGCGAAGTCGCCGGTGTGGCGAAGTGTTACCTGCTCATCGAGCGGGTTCTTGCTGTAGAGCGTCTTCAGTTCGCCGGTGTAGAGCGTGGGAGCCACTTTGAAGACCTTCACCTGCACCGGATCACCCTCCGGCGTGAAGGCTTCGCCGTTGCCGAAGATCATCGTCACCCAGCCGGCGGCCTCGCCGGTGGCGGTCACGGCATAACTGTTCACCGCCGTGTCGGCGTCGGTGACTTTCGTCAGTTCGTCCTCGCCCACCTGCACGGTCTGTACGGGGTCGGGAATGTAGGTGCCAAGGCGTGCCGGATTTTCGATGAAGGTCTCCACTTTCGTGCTGAGAGCATCAATCGCGGCGTCCCAGTTGGTCTTCACCGGAGCCGGCTCTGTGCAAAGATCCTTCAACGCCGTGATCTGCGCGGCGGTGAGCACATTCAGGTGCAGGTAATCCTCGCCGGCGATCTCGTCTTTGAACTCGCCGACAAGCACGAGGGTGCCCGGCCGTTTCTCGCGGTTGGGCGAGCGCAGCGGATCGAACCAGATGCGCTCCTGCAAATCGGGGGCGAGACGCTGGAAGAATGTCTTCCCGAGGTGGCTCGTCGTTGCGATGGAGAC
>JANNVM010001107.1:0-16555 GCA_031414455.1 Verrucomicrobiota bacterium | reverse complement strand
CCGGTCGTTTTTGAAATCGAAGGCCGCCGCCCGCGCGTGTTCTCCGTCACTGATGAGCAAATTCCCAATCCCTGGAGCATCGAAAACCTGCGCTGGTCCGCAGACAGCCAGCGCCTCACCTTTCACTACAATCAGCGCGGGCATCAGCTCTATCGTCTCATGGAGATCAATGCCCCCGATGAAGGCAAGGTTCGCACCGTTGCGGAAGAGGCGCCGGCGACTTTCGTGGACTACACGAACAAGATCCACGCGCATCATCTCGACGCGCCGCGCGAACTCATCTGGATGTCTGAGCGTGACGGCTGGAATCATCTCTATCTTTACGATGAAGCGGCGGGAAAAGTAAAAAACCGGATCACTCAGGGCTCGTGGGTGGTGCGCCGCGTCCTGCATGTGGACGAAGCGGCGCGCCAGGTGTGGTTCATGGCCGGCGGCGTGATTCCCGGTCAGGATTTCTATTATCAGCACCTCTGCCGCGCGGCGTTCGATGGCAGCGGATTCACTGTCCTGACAAGCGGCGACGGCACGCATGAGGTGGAGTTTTCGCCGGACCGGCAGTTCTTTGTGGACCGCTGGAGCCGCGTGGACTGCCCGCCGGTGACCGAACTCCGCCGCAGCAGCGACGCCTCACTCGTCTGCGAACTCGAGCGCGTCAATCTCGACGCGCTCTTCGCCACCGGGTGGAAATATCCCCAGCGATTCTCCGCCAAAGGCCGCGACGGCACGACGGACATTGACGGCGTCATTTACCGTCCCTCCAACTTCGATGCGGCGAAGAAGTATCCGGTCATCGAGGAAATCTACGCCGGGCCGCACGATCATTTCGTTCCCAAAGCCTTTGGCCTCCAGCAGCGCCAGCATGGCATCGCGGAACTGGGTTTCATTGTCGTGCAAATCGACGGCATGGGCACCAACTGGCGGAGCAAGGCGTTCCATGATGTCTGCTGGAAAAACCTCGGTGATTCCGGTTTCCCTGACAGGATCGCGTGGATGAAAGCCGCCGCGGAGAAAGAAACGGCGATGGATCTCACACGCGTCGGTATTTACGGTGGCAGCGCCGGCGGCCAGAGCGCGCTCCGGGCGGTGCTCGCGCACGGCGATTTTTATAAAGCCGCTGCCGCCGACTGCGGCTGCCACGACAACCGCATGGATAAAATCTGGTGGAACGAACAGTGGATGGGCTGGCCCATCGACCCTCATTACGGCGAGCAAAGCAACGTCACCCAGGCGCACCGCCTCACCGGAAAACTGCTTCTCACAGTCGGTGAGAACGACACTAACGTGGACCCGGCGAGCACCCTGCAGGTCGTCAACGCGCTCATCAAAGCCGACAAGGATTTCGAACTCATCGTCTTCCCAGGTGAGAATCACGGCATCGGAGAAGGCGCCTACGGCCAGCGCCGCCGCATGGACTTCTTCGTTCGCCATCTCCTCGGAGTGGAGCCGCGGAAATGACGCAGCATGGCTTCCAGCCTGGCTTAATCCGACCAGTGGGCTGGAAGCCCACACCACTTCCTCCCATGAAAATTGAAATCTCAGTTCCTGAACAAAGCCTGCGCCTTTTCGATGACGACGGGGCGCTGGTGCGGGAGTATGCCTGCTCCACTTCCAAATACGGCTACAGCAGCGTGCCGGAGAGTTACCACACGCCGCTCGGACAGTTCCGTATCGTAGAGAAGATCGGCCACGGCGCGGAGCCGGGCACCATTTTCAAAAGCCGGGTGCCGGTGGGAGTGTGGGACGGCGGACTGGCGGACGACGACTATGTGCTTACCCGCATTCTCTGGCTCGACGGCTGCGAAGAGCACAACGCCAACACTCGCGACCGCTACATCTACATTCACGGGACGAACCAGGAGCAACTCATCGGCACCCCCGCGAGCCACGGCTGCGTGCGGCTCTCAAATGCGGATGTGATCGATCTCTTTAATCGCGTGGAGGAAGGCGTGACCGTGGAGATCAGGCGTCCAGACAATCAATGACCGTCTTGGCGCAGAGCACAATCATTCCGGTGATATCGTCACTGTAACTCTCACCTTCCATCTTTCCCTCCATCACATCGTTAATGATGGCACCCAGCAGCAGCAACTGACGGAATTCCTTTCGGAATGCCGCCGAGGCATCCATCACGAGACTTTGTTTCGCCTGCTCCATGCGCATCATGTCATCGTGATTCCGGTTCGAAGCCGCCTCGATGGCGGTGGCGGTCACCATCGTGCTGTCGCGTCCATTCATCTTGAAGGCGAGCCAGGTCCACACGCCGTAGAGCAAGAGGAAGCCGCGATCGTCGAGCTTGCTGATTTCACTCTCCGCTTCCGTTAGGTAATACGCCAACTCCGGCTGCTCTTTGGCAAAGGCATCCATAAGTTCGCCGGCACGCTCTTCAGTGGTGTCGTAGAGTTCGTGCCATGCATCTTCGATGGCGCTGAGGGGGACGGATGAAATCATAGCCAGGGGAACAAACCAGCAGCGGACTCAATGCGACATCTGACAACCCGGGGCGACGTGCTGGAAGAAGTCGTTTCCCTTGTCGTCCACGAGGATGAAGGCGGGGAAATCGTGGACTTCAATTTTAGCGATCGCCTCCATTCCCAATTCAGGGAATTCAACGATCTCGACTTTACGAATGCTCTCTTTCGCCAGGATTGCAGCGGGACCGCCGATACTGCCGAGATAGAAGCCGCCGTGCTTCTTGCAGGCATCAGTGACGGCCTGACCGCGGTTGCCTTTTGCGATCATGATCATGCTGCCGCCGTGGCTTTGGAAGAGGTCCACGTAGCCGTCCATGCGGCCGGCAGTGGTCGGGCCGAAAGAGCCGCTGGGCATGCCCGCGGGTGTCTTGGCAGGACCGGCGTAATAGACCGGGTGGTCTTTGAAGTAATCCGGGAGCGGCTGTCCGGCGTCGAGGCGCTCTTTGAGTTTGGCGTGCGCGATATCGCGGGCAACAATGATAGGGCCACTGAGCAGGAGGCGGGTGGTGACGGGGTATTTGGTGAGTTCGGCACCGATGTCGGCCATGGGCCTGTTCAAGTCCACACGAATGGCACCGGTGTCGGTGCGGTGGCGCAGCGCTTCGGGAATGTAGGGCAGCGGATGGCGCTCCAGTTCTTCAAGGAAAACACCGTCGCGGGTGATTTTGCCTTTGGCCTGACGATCGGCGGAGCAGGAAACTCCGATGCCAATGGGGAGAGAAGCGCCATGGCGCGGCAGACGAATGACGCGGGTATCGAGCGCGAAGTATTTGCCGCCGAACTGCGCACCGATGCCGCAGGTTCGCGCGGCTTCAAGCATCTGCGCCTCCATTTCCACATCGCGGAAGGCCCGGCCCTGCGCGTTGCCGGTGGTGGGCAGGCTGTCGAGATACTTGGTGGAGGCCATTTTCACCGCCTTCATGGTGTGCTCTGCAGAGAGTCCGCCGATGATGAAGACAAGGTGATAGGGAGGGCACGCGGCCGTGCCGAGCGTGAGCATCTTCTTTGTGAGGAATTCCACCAGACCTTTCGGATTGAGCACGGCACGTGTCTCCTGATAGAGGAAGGATTTGTTCGCCGAGCCTCCGCCTTTGGCGATGAAGAGGAATTTGTAGGCGTCACCTTCCGTGGCATAAAGTTCGATCTGCCCGGGGAGATTGGTGCCGGTGTTTTTCTCCGTCCACATGTCGAGCGGGGCATTTTGCGAATAGCGGAGATTGTTCTCGGTGTAGGCGCGGTAGATGCCGTGCGCGAGCGCCTCCTCGTCATTGGCACCCGTCCAGACCTGCTGGCCTTTCTTGCCGATGACAATCGAAGTGCCGGTGTCCTGACAGAACGGCAGCAGCCCCGCGGAAGCGACATCGGCATTCTTCAACATGGTCAGCGCCACCATGCGGTCGTTCTCGCTGGCTTCCGGGTCGTCGAGGATGGCGGCCACCTGTTTCAAGTGAGCGGGCCGGAGGAAGAAGTTGATGTCATGAAACGCCTGGTCCGCGAGCAGGGTGAGTGCCTTCGGATCGACGCAGAGCATGTCCTTCCCCTGAAACGACTGCACGCTGACATGCTCCGCGGTGAGCAGCCGGTAAGCCGTGTCGTCGGGGCCGGATTCGAACAGTTCCTGATGAACAAAAGGAGGAGTGGGCATGCCGATACCAACCAGCCTCCACCAGCCGCGGCAAGCGCAGTTGCCGAAGTACGCAGCGCAACCCTTTGCGGGCCTTGATATAGAGTCCGCTTACCTCCAGGGGCAGGCTCCAATCCTCCTGGAAACCACCACATTGATCACAGATCGCCGGATCGCCGCCGCGTTCGAGCAGGAGCCGCGCCACAGGTGCGGTGCGCGCGACCCAAAGACAAGTCCAGCCATCCACGTCCAGCGCGTTCACGTCCGATCCTGCATCCAGCAGCAGCCGTACAAAGTCGAGGGAATCGGAGCCCCCGGCGCTGAAGAGAGCGGTTTCTCCGGTGGAGGTGAGGTCCGGCTGCGGGTGGCCTGATTCACAGCGCCGCACGGATTGCCTCAAAGAGCGCGCCGTCCTGCTGCGGGACGACGGTGCAGTGGTCGAGGTGCAGTAAGTGGTTCCCAATGCAGCCGGCAACCGGCAACAAGCGCAACACCCGGCGGGAGAGTTTTCCCACTCTATTCATGATGGAAAATGGGCTTCGCTTTCCCTGCCAACAGGCCGCTCCATGCCTCTTGGATCCCTCAAAAGGTTCGCTTGTCATGAGAATACCAACCCCTTCCCTGACCAATTGCCGTGACCAGGTTCGGCCCCTTCAAGGAAGGTCATGGCGGGAGTGTCGGTAAAAACAGGGCACGGTGAAGACCGAATTTTTTTTGCACTTTTTGTGAGGTTGCGGCAGGATCGCCCCATCACCAGGCCATCCATTATGAAAACACGTGCCGCACTGAGCTCCCCGCTCCGCACCCGCCACGGGCACGATGACCCCGTAAAAAAGCACGGTCGGCATTCCCTCACGGGCCGCCTGCTCGGGGCGGCGCTGCTGACGGTCTGCCCGTCAATCCGCGCGGCGGATGTGACCTCCACATGGGGCACCGCGGTGAGTGGCAACTGGAACGTGAACGCCAACTGGACGAATGTGCCGGCGCCGGGCGGGTTCCCTAACAATACAAACGGCGGCGTGGCGACTTACGACGCGGTCATTGCCTCCAGCGGCGCGGCTTATACGGTGACGACAGGCAGGGGAATCACCCTGGAAGATCTCCTGGTGAGTTCGGCGAATGCCACAGTCTCACATACGACGGGGACATTGACGGCGACCAACGGCATCGCCATTTCCGCGGGAGCGTTTCACCTCAACGGCGGCACAGTGAGCAACACGACGATCAATCTGAGCGGCAGGGGCAGTCTCACCTGCTCGGCCAACAGCGCCAACCTGCTCACCGGCGTGACCGTGAACGGCGACCTCACGTTCTCTGCCACCAACGCCCGCTGCCGACCTCGGCGCCATCGAAGCCGGCCTCGTGCTGCCAGGACCCATCACCCTCTTCAACGGCACCCGCCAGCCCGCCGGCTATCAATTTCACATCGAAGGCACCCCCAATGCCCCCTACGCCATCGAAGGGATCGCCGATCTCCAAACCTGGCAACTCCTCACCGTCGGCGTCACCCATGCCGGCGGCGTGCTCGAACTTCTGAATCCCGCCGCCACCGGCACCCTGCGGCGATTCTACCAGGCCGTCAGGTAGGCCCGGAATGCCGGTGTCCTGAAAAGAAGCTGCCGCGCTGCCCGGCAGGCTCCCCGTCACGGTGCCATAACCGTCCGCCCGGCATACTTGCCGTTCACGAACGACCATGCCACGAGATAGCCACCCGCGCCATCACTGTTCCACATGGCCACGACCATCTGCGCGGCCGGTTTTCCTGGTGTCAGGATCACCAGCGAATCCATGTCAGGCTCAAAAAGATTGCGCGTGGCCTCAACCGGGAGAGTGACGGCCTTGCCATCCAGTTTCACCGCGAGCGCCAGTGATTTTGTGGGCAAGCCGCCATCGGTCCCCCACGGGTGGCGGCCATCGACCAGTGACTGATCGTCTTTGTCTTTGGTAATCTTGTGCTCTTTCTCGACAAACGCCGCTGCCGTCACCGCCACCTCTGCGCCGGCATGACTGACCCTGCCTTTGTCCGGCGTGCTGCCTTTAGCGGCTGCAATTTGTTTCCAGCCAACCAGTTTTTTCAGCCTGCTGCTGTGAATATAATGGTCGCCGTCCTGTTCCCCTCCGGCGTCAATTTCCGTCCAGTCGTCTTTGCTGGATGAGGCGGCCACCACCGCGCCCGATGTTACTTTACCGGTCACCTTCGCCTCCAGCGAAGCTTCCGCCCTGACATTCGATGAGCCATCTTTATCGTCCACCACCCGGAGCAACTCCGTGAAACTCTCATCCACCGCGGCAGCCTCCTGCGCACCGGTGGATACACGAACCAGGGCCAAAGTCAGGACGGCAGCAGACAATGAGAGGAATTTCATGTCCACGGCATACACCGCTGCGCAGCGCAGGACAATTTCATTCTGCTCCGGGTTGTGCTCCAAACCTCTTCGATTTTCACCTCGCATCCGCTCTCAAATATGCACCGGGCTCCTGTCGTCGTTTGCGACATCGCCCAATCGCGCTTTGCATATCGCGGCAACGTCCCTACTGTCACCACAATCTCCTGCCGTGAACCGACCCGCCGCCACTGGCTCCACGCACACACCGATCCTTGTCTTTGCAGGGATCGTTGGTCTCAGCGTGGTTTTCTTCTTCATTTTTTCTCTCGGCAGTTTCGGCAGGAAAGAAGCGCCGGCTGAGCCGCCGCCGGAACCGGCACCCGTCGCCCGGCCCGCGCCCGCCCAATCCGGCCCGGCATCCGTTCCCATCGTAACCCCCGCGCTAACGGGCGGAACCCCTGCCGGAATTCCGCAGGTGAGTTCCTTCGCCAGTTTGGAAGCACTGCTCGCCGAACTCGCCACACGACTCGCGTCGGGCGATTTCACATCCATCGAAAAACTTGCGGGCACCCCCGAAACGGCGGCACCCCGCGTCGCCTTTCTCAAGCATCTCCTTACTGACTGCGGCTGGCGGATAGCCCCGGCGAATCCATGGGCGGACGCCGGATCCATTACCGGAGTGAGCCGGCGCGAATTAAAACTGGAACCCGCCACGCCGGACGCAGCCCAGCCTGCCGGTGCAGTCATGGCTGATATCGAGCGTGTCTCCGGTGCTGGCTGGAAAGTGAAGGCATGGCGCTTTGACCCGGCGCTTCTCACCCAGGCCTCCGCACTGCTCGCTGCAAAATCCATCACCGTCCCCGCGTCCGCCCTTACTGATCCGCCCGATCCACTTGATCAGGCGCGGCATTTCCTCGCCAACGTGCTCGGGCACGATTTCAAAGCGGCGCGGGGAATTACCGACCATGCCGGTGTCACCCATGAGAAACTCGCCGGCATCTGCATCGTGTTTGAGGAAGGCGAATACCGTGTCGCGGCGTCGCGCCCGGTTGTTGTTACCGCCGGAACGGCGGATTCCGCGTGGGCCATTGTCAAAGTCCGCAGTGAGAAGGAAAATCTCGACAGCGAAGTCGGCCTCGAAATGCAGCGCACGGCCGCCGGCGAGTGGCGCATTCACGCGCTGGACTTTAACAAGATGCTGGAAAGCTACGTCCAGGCCAGCGGCAGCGGCGCGGTCTTCTATTCCCCCATCGTGAAGTCGGCCAAAGGCGGCGAAAGTATCGTGCTCTATTTTGAATTTGGTAAAGCCGAACTCCATCCCCGCGCACTGCACCAGCTCGACATTATCTCCGGCTTGTTGAAGAGCGATCCGGCCCGTAAAATGCGCATCACCGGGCATACCGACGCCATCGGGAGCGATGACTACAACGCGCGCCTCTCCGCCGTCCGCGCCAAAAACGTCCACGCCCGCCTTCTCGAACTCGGAGTCGCGGCCACCCAAATCGAAACGATTGGTTTCGGCTCCACGGCCCCGCTCGACTCCGACAAACGCGCCGACGGGAGCGACAACCCCGAAGGCCGCTCCCGCAATCGCCGCACCGAGATCTATCTCGATTTTTGATACCCTCATGACTGCCCGACTCCTCACCGCGCTCGCCGCGCTTCTCCTCCCTGCCTGCAACCCCGACCGTCGTGCCCCGATTGATCCGGCCACACTCCAGACGCCGGCGGCGGAGGCGGTGCTGCGTTACGTCGTTGAACACTGTCCGAAAAAGGCGGAGGCAAAACTAGCGGTGATCGGCATCGGCGAATCCCTTGCCAAGCCGCTGCCGGAATTTGTTGAACGCTTCAAGGATGTGTCCGGCCTGACGTTTATAGATCACGGGCGCGTCGTGGCGGGCATGGTCGGAGGCGTGTCGCGGCGATTCGACGAGCAAACGAACGAGCCGGTACTGGAACTTCAGATGGGAAGCCTGACCGAGGCGAAGGACGGCGTGCAGGAAGCGGTGGCGGCATGGGCGTGGAAGGACGATGCGGAGCGGTCGCGGCTGGAAGTGAAAGCGAACCCGTCAGGCGGCTATGAAATCCGCGAACTCGAAAAAATCCCCGTCGCGAAGCGCAATGATGACACGCGGAGCGCCGCCGACAAATAGCCTGCCGTGGAGCGCGGCGGAGGCCAGGAAATTCCGGGCCACGCTCGTCGCATGGTTTCGCCGCGAGGGACGCGACTATCCGTGGCGACGCACCCGGGATCCGTATGCCATCCTCGTCTCCGAAGTGATGCTGCAGCAGACGCAGATCGCGACCGTGCTGGGGCGTCACTACTACACACGCTGGATGGAGCAATTCCCGGACGTGACTTCGCTCGCCGCCGCGACCGAGAGCGAAATCCTCAAAGCTTGGGAAGGTCTCGGCTACTACACCCGGGCACGGAACCTCCAGCGGGCCGCTCAAACGGTCACCGCCGGGAACGGCGCCGAATTTCCCGGCACTCTGGAAGCCATCGCCGCCCTGCCCGGCGTGGGACGTTACACCGCGGGCGCAGTCCTGTCCTTCGCCTACAACCGGCCAGCCCCCATCGTTGACGGCAATGTCGCCCGCGTGCTCGCCCGGCTTTTCAACTTCCGTCAGGAAATCAACACTCCAGCCGGCCAGCGCACCCTCTGGTCATGGGCCGCAGCCCTGCTCGATGAAAAGCACCCGCGCGATTATAATAGCGCACTGATGGAACTCGGCCAGCGCATCTGCACAGCACGACAGCCCTCATGCGGGACATGCCCGGTCCGCGCGCATTGTCAATCTACAGGGCCGGGTGCCCGGTCCCTCCCGCTCAAGAAACCCGCCCGATCCACCGTGTTTCTCAATGAACACGTCCTCTGGGCGGAACGCGACGGGCAGGTCCTCCTCGTTCAGGAATCCGGCCCCCGCCGCCGCGGTCTGTGGCGGCTGCCGGGTCGCAGCGCGCACGAAACCAGTGCCCTCCCGCTCCTAAGCCGCACCCCTTATTCCATCACCCATCACCGGGTGATGCTCCATGTCCATGCCGCGCCCCACGCACAGGCCGCGGAGGGAGAGGTATGGCAGCCACTGGCCATGCTGTCGTCGCTGGCGATGCCCGGCCCGATCCGCAAAGTCGTCGGGGCACTGTCTCCTCCGGAAACGTAATCTTTTCTTAAAGTTTTTCTTGTTGTTGCGCCGCAAAGGGATTAAAATTCTCAGGATTTTATGAAAATAGCCACCCTTATTCTGGTGCCCTCTGCACTTTTGTCCCTCGCTCCTGTCGCCGGTGCCGCCGCGATTCTCTCGCAGAATTTTGACACCGACCCGGTGAACTACACGCTGCCGGGCATCAGTGACCCGTTTCGCATTGATACGATTGACCCTGCCCGCTACTGGGCTCCCTCCAATTTTCCTGGTATCGCGGTGAACCCCGGGGTTACCGGCGCGGCGGGCACCTACCTTGCGGTCCAGAACATCAACAATGACGGCGACGGCTTAACCCTCACCTTTGACACCGCCGGCCCGAACGGACCCGCCGAAATTGATTTCACGGTAAACGTCACCGATTTTTCCGACATCATCCTCAGCGTCGCCCTTGCAGGTATGCCGAACGTCGAAGTTGAAAACTACGTCCGCGCCTTCACCGACAATGACGGCGACGGATTCTACGAGACCCAGCTTTTCAACTTCCTTGGATCCAGTAACTCTGCGTATACCGACGCCCTGCTTGGGGCGCTCACGGAAAATTTCGCCACATTCACGATCGCGCTCTCCGAACCCACTGCGTTGGATGGCAATCTGCGTCTGCGCTTCGAACTCTTCAACGACACCCAATCGCAGAACGAAGCCTCAGGTATTGATGAAATCCTGATTTCCGGCACCCCCCGCATCCCGGAGCCGAGCGCTGCGGTTCTCGGTCTCGCAACTCTGGGACTCTGCTTCCGCCGCCGGCGCTAAAAGGTTGATCCCGCGCCGCCAATGGCAGCGCTGCGTTCCTCTTTAGGAAATCACGCAGTGAGGAATTGCGTGGAACAAAGATGAGCATGGGCTCATCTAGGCGACAGTGATCGCCGTCATTCGTGACGGAAACGCTGGCATGTTTTGGGAAACCCGTGAGCGGGTGACGCGTGCCCCCGTCCCGACGGTGCCAAATCCGGCAGCACTCCGTGGCTTGCATTTTCGGATTCAGACCACACTGTGCGCGCCCTTCCCACCCACCACGATGAACTACGACGACATCCGGGGCATCCTTCGCTACGTGCCGCAATTCCGCGGACAGACGTTTGTCGTGCTCCTGGACAGCGCGCTCATGCAGCATGAAAACCTGCAAAATGTCCTGCTCGACCTCGCAGTGCTCAATTCGCTGAACATTCGCGTCGTCGTCGTCTTCGGCGCGAGGCAGCAGGTGATGGATCTCGCGGCGCGGCGCGGCGTCACCCTGACAAGTCCCGATGCCACCGGCGTGACGGACGATGCCACGCTGGAGATTTCCGTGGATGCCGTGAGCCGGCTCAGTACGGACCTGCTCCAGCAACTCACCGGCGTGGGTCTGCGGGCCTCACTCTCCAATGCCATCACCGCGCACCCCGCCGGAGTCATCAAGGGGCGCGACCTCGGACACTCCGGGGCCATTGACCGCGTAGAGTCGGCGACGATCCAGTCGTTGATAGATCAGGGCATGATCCCGCTCGTGGCGCCACTCGGCTACGAGCGCGGCGGACGGATTCTGCGCGTGAACTCCGCCACCGTGGCCGTAGAGGTGGCCAGTGCCATCGGCGCGGCGAAACTGCTCTTTGTTGGCGCGGGAGTCGTCGAAGACGCCGCAGGCCACCGCATCCGGCAACTTTCTGTGGAGGAAGCCCGGGCGCTCGCCAACCTGGCGCCAGGCAGCGAGGATACTGAACATTCCCAGGTGATGCTGTTGCGCCATGCCGCACGCGCCTGTGAAGGCGGCGTAGCCCGGGTGCATTTCCTCGACGGAAAAACGGACGATGCGCTGCTCGGCGAACTCTTCAGCATCGGCGGCGTCGGCACGATGGTGTATCGCGATGCCTATCACAATATCCGTCCGGCCCGCCGCTCGGACATCGAGGGCATTATGCGCATGGTGAGCCAATCCGTGGACGACGACGAACTCGTCGCCCGGAGCCGTCAGGACATTCGCTCCAGTCTGGACAACTATCACGTGCTTGATGTGGACGGCACTGTGACCGGCGTGGTGGCGCTCCATCCATGGCCGGAACTGAAAACCGCCGAACTCGCCTGTCTCTATGTGCGCCGCTCGCATGAGGGCATGGGATATGGCAGGAAACTGGTGCAGTTCGCCGAAAAGCGCGCCCGCGACGCCGGATACAACCGACTCTTCGCACTGAGCACTCAGGCGTATAACTTTTTCGAAAACAAGCTCGGCTTCTCCCCTGCCGCCGCTGACGACCTGCCGCCCGCCCGCCGCGAGAAGCTGCTCAAGAGCGGCCGGAACTCGCGCGTTATGGTGAAAATGCTAACGGCGTGAGACGCGATTCACAGCCGAATTCAGAACCCGTCGCCTGCACATTACGGAAACCGCAATAAAAATCTCTGGCGGCCCCGCATCCCGGCGGACATGATCTCAGCGAATCATGGAAAAAAACCCGCCGCCAGCCGCCGCCCCGCCCTCACAACCCGGAATCCACCGGCTCATTCTCGCGACGTCGGCGGCCGGTGCCCTCGCCACTCTGTGCTGGGCCGCGCTCCAGGTGCGCGCGGCACGGGCGGAGGTCCGCCAGTTGCAGGTGCAACCCGCCGCGCAGTCATCGCACACTCAGTCGGCGCCGGCCTCTCTGCAAAACGCAGACACCACTGATCGCGACCACCGCCTTGCCGCCGCGGAGGCGCAGCAAAAGCAAACCGCCGACTCGTCCGCCGCACGGATCAGGGAGTTGGAGAACGTCATCGAGTTCCTTCGCGCAGAGAACTCCGCCGCACAGCAAACGATCGAACGGCTCAGCCACGTCCGGCAGGAACCGTCCCGTCCGGCAAAAGCCGAGCCGGTGAGAACGAAATCAGGCCGGTCACCGGACCGGAACGCACCACCCTGAGAGGCACGAATTCGCCCGTCTTTCTGCTTGAGCCGGGGCGGGGGCGCTCAATACTCGACCTCCCGTTTGGCTTGGGGAGCATGATCGGCACTATGGTGGATTCTCCCTGCCCGCCCTCCTCGCCCTTATCAATTCCGCATTCTCTATTCCTTCCTCCATGAACATCACCGTCGAAAAACTCCCCAACTGTATGGCCAGCGTCCGCATCGAAATGCCGGGCGAGACCCGCAAGACTGCGCGCGAAAAAGTCCTCCGCAACTACACCCAGAAGGCTGCCCTGCCCGGCTTCCGCAAAGGCAAGGTCCCCCGCGGCGTCGTCGAGAAAAAGTTCGGCGCCGAAATTGACCGCGAAGTCGCCGACCAGCTCATCAACGACGGACTCAACGCCGCCGTGGAGCAGGAGAAACTGAAGGTCCTTTCCGTCGCCAGTTATGATCCCGCCGCGGACAACGACGACACCAAATACGCCTTCTCCCTCAAGGTCATCCTCGCTCCGGAGATTGCGCTGCCGGAATACAAGGGACTCTCCATCACCGTGCCGAAGCGTGAAGTCACCGACGCTATGATTGATGCCGCCCTGCAGGCGCAGCGTGAAAAAATGGCGGACATCAGGACCGTGGTGCGCGCCGTAGAAACGGGCGATTTCCTCACCATTGATTACACCGCCACGCTCGACGGCACACCAGTCAAAGATCTGATCCCCGAGGCTCAGGCGTTTATCGCGGAGAACAGCAGTTACATGGTCAAAGCGGACGAAGGCAGTTTTCTCCCCGGATTCTGTGCGCAGTTGACGGGCATGAACGCCGGTGAAACGCGCGAAGTAAAAGTCACCATGCCCGTCGAAGGGGTGCTCGACTCCATCGCCGGAAAAGAACTCACCTACTCCGTCACGGTACAGGAAGTGAAGGAAGCCGACCTCCCTGAACTTAACGATGAACTCGCCGCACGCATCGTCCCCGGCAAAACCCTCGATGAAGTCCGCGGCCTCATCCGGGAAAACATGGACGCCCAGATCCAGCAGAAGGACCTCGAACAGAAGCGCATCGCTGCCATGGTCGCCCTGCGCGAGAAAGTCGAATTCGATCTCCCTGACAACGTCGTCCACAACGCCACTCAGCGCCGCGTCAACCAGCTCGTCCAGATGAACCTCGAGCGGGGCATTACGCAGGACATCCTCCACGAAAACGAAGCCGACATCATCAGTGCCGCCGGCGAGCAGGCGAAAGTGGACGTGAAGGACGAATTCATTCTCATGGAAATCGTCGCCAAAGAGGAACTCGCCGTCACTCAGGACGACATGGTCCGCCGCATCAGTCACATCGCCTACACCTCCCAAACCACACCGGACCAGGTAGTGAAGACTCTCAAGAAGAACGATGGCCTCGGCAACCTCCGGCACTCCATTCTCCTCGGCAAAGCTCTCGATGTTCTCGTCCAGCACGCGAACGTCACCTATGCCGGCACCGCCAGTGATGACGGGGAACAGAGCGCAACGTTCACTCAGTAAAAGAGTCCGGACGCCAAACCATGGCCGGCCCTGCCTCTCTTTCATTCTTCATTCCTCATCGTCTGCATTTTCCATCCCCCATTCCCCCCAATGAAAATCCTCCGCGAACTCCAGGACGTCTCACTGAGCTCCCTTCCCCCCCACCTGCGCGACCGCGCGCTCGATGTCGCGAAGAATGTGACCGTCTATGAGAAAGAGCCAGGGATTGGCATGATGGGATTTGACCTCCTCTCGCGTCTGATGAAGGACCGCATCCTGCTCATCGGCGAGCAGATCAGCGATCCTCTGGCGAACTACGTCATCGCGCAGCTCCTCTACCTGCAAATGCAGGATCCGGCGAAGGACATCAACATCTATATCAACAGCCCCGGCGGCAGCGTTACCGCGGGCCTCGCCATGTATGACACGATGCAGTTCCTCTCCTGCGATGTGAACACCTACTGCATGGGGATCGCCGCCAGCATGGGAAGCATCCTCCTGACCGCCGGCACCAAGGGAAAACGCTATTGCCTGCCCAACAGTCACGTCATGATCCACCAGGTCAGCGGCGGTGCCCAGGGCACTGCCAGCGATGTCGAGCGCACTGTTGAGTTCATGTACAGCCTCAAAAAACGCCTCAACGGCATCCTCGCCAAACACACCGGCAAGACCATCGAGCAAATCAACGTTGATTCCGACCGGGACAACTACATGACCGCGCAACAGGCCATGGATTACGGCCTCGTGGACCGTGTTCTCGAAAACCGCAAGGAACTCGCCGTCGTCATGCCGGAGGCATAGGGCGGCGGCGGGAATGATGAAGCAGGAATTCCGATAGCCCAAAGTATGACGGACCCCGGTGGCTCTCCGTTAGCCAGCGATGCCATGGACATTTTTCCCGCCGGGCGACGCGCCACGATCACCCCCGCATCCAAAATGCACTCGGATTTTGTCGTTCGGATTTTGTCATATTCTCCCATCCCTCCGCTGGCATTCTGTTAATTCCGGCATTTATATTGAGGCTGTCAGTGCTCCCCCATCACCTCATGGCCCGTCCCACGAATCTTACCATGTGCTCCTTCTGCGGAAAGAGTCACTCCGAAGTCAGAAAACTTATCGCCGGGCCCGGCGTGTATATTTGCGATACCTGCATCGGCGTCTGCAAAGACATCCTCGACAAGGAAATGGGCACCGGTGAAGAGGAGCCGCTCCCGCCATTGCCTAAACTCATGGTTCCGAAGCCGGGAGATATTTTCCGGCATCTCGATGACTACGTGATCGGTCAGGAGCACGCCAAAAAGGTGCTGGCCGTCGCGGTGTACAACCACTACCGCCGCGTCCAGCAGAAGATGGAGGAGGACGAATACGGTTCACCGTTTCACCGCGCCGCTCAGAAATTTCCTGACGTGGAAATCGAGAAGAGCAACGTGCTCCTGCTCGGACCCACCGGCTGCGGGAAGACCCTGCTCGCCCGCACCCTCGCCCGCATGATGGGGGTGCCTTTCAGCATTGCAGACGCGACCACCCTCACGGAGGCCGGTTATGTCGGCGAAGACGTGGAGAACATCATCCTGCGGCTGCTTCAGGCCGCTGACTTTGATGTGCGCCGCGCGGAGATGGGCGTCATCTATATTGATGAAATAGACAAGATCGGAAAGAAGGGCGAGAACGTGAGTATCACCCGCGACGTCTCCGGCGAGGGCGTGCAGCAGGCACTTCTGAAGATCCTTGAGGGAACCATCTGCAACGTGCCGCCGCAGGGCGGACGCAAACACCCGCAGCAGGACTACATCCAGGTGAACACGCAAAACATCCTGTTCATCTGCGGCGGAGCCTTCACCGGCCTTGAGCAGATCATCAGCCGCCGAACCGGCAAGAATGTTATGGGCTTCGGCAATATGGAGGAGAACGTGCGGCGCACCGCCGAGATTAAGGAGCGCTCCATCCTGCGGAAAGTGCAGCCCGAGGATTTACTGAGCTTCGGCCTCATCCCGGAATTCATTGGTCGACTGCCTGTCCTCAGCACGCTGGAGCCGTTGTCGGAGGAGGATCTTCTCCGCATTCTTGTGGAGCCGAAGAATTCACTCATCCGTCAATACAGCAAACTGCTCTCCCTCGACGGCGTGGAACTCAGCGTCACCCGGGACGGTCTCCAGGCCATCGCTGCCGCTGCCATCAAGCGCGGCACCGGAGCCCGCGGCCTGCGCTCCATTTTCGAGGAAATCATGCTGGAAATCATGTTCGAGATCCCCGGCCGGGACGACGTGAAGAGCATCGTCATCAACCGCAGCGTGGTCGAGGAAGGCAAAGCGCCCGCCATCAAGCGGGTGAAACGCAAGACACAGGACGCTGCCTGACAGAACACCATGAATGTGTCACCATCCTAAACGCAATGCCGTTAAGTAATAACGGTGACTTCGCAAAGTGTTGGCGAGGACAGGGATAGTGGCTCGAGCATGCGGACTATTTACTCTGAAATGCCTTGGTAAATGCGATTGCCATGAATCCAGCCACTCCCTGCGCACGGATTCAAAATTCAAAAGACTCAGACATCCTGACCTGCCGGGAAA
>JANNVM010001106.1:0-16877 GCA_031414455.1 Verrucomicrobiota bacterium | reverse complement strand
TGATCACGTCTTCGGAACCCGTGTCGTTTTTCAGAGTGATCCGCTGCCGCTCATTCCCCGCATTGAGGGGGAGAATAACAAGCACGCGGAGAAGCTGAAACGCATGAAGCATCTGATGGAATCGGCACTCACGCTGCCGCTGCCTGGTTCGTATGCCTACTCCGACAGCAAAGCCGACCTGCCGATGCTTCGCTACGTGGAGCATGCTGTAGTGGTGCATCCGGACCCCTTTTTGGAATCCATCGCGGTGGAGCAGGAGTGGCCCATTCTTCGCCCGGAACGCCCTCACAAGTCGCGCGGACAATTTTTCCGCGACTGCGCCCTGCAGGCGGCGGGCTTGTGGAAACAGTCTTCGACTCAACGATTATGAACGCTTTGTCGAACTATCACGTCGCCCACTTTTCCGAAATCGAACCGGTGCGCTGTCCGTGCGGATGGGCGAAACGCGCCTTCGCTGAGGTGCCGGAGGCTCCGGCGAGTGTCCATGTGGTGCAGATCGAGGACGATGCACGAACCCACTATCACAAGCGAATGACGGAAATCTATGTCGTGCTCGAGGGCGAGGGGCATCTTGAACTCGACGGAACGCTCATTCCGGTCCGGCCCATGAGCACCGTGATGATCCGCCCCGGCTGCCGGCACCGCGCGGTGGGGCGAATGAAGATCATCAACATCCCCGTTCCGGCGTTCGATCCGGAGGACGAGTGGTTTGATTGAGGCGGCGGTGTTTCAATCCAGATCAAGCATGGCCTTCGCCTTCTCCCACGACACCAGGGGCCGGTCGCCGTTTTCGTTGATGGCTTTCTCGAGATCGCGGAGATCTTCATGAGATTCCAGGTCATCCACGCGGGTTTCCAGTCGCTTCACCGTAAGGGTGAGCGTTTCGATTCTGTCAAGCACGGCGTTGTCACTCATAAACATCCTTTCTATCTTTGACTGCATACACCTCAATGAAGTCTCCTTCCAGCTTAAATAAGACCCGGTAGCAACCGACGCGGAGACGGTAGCGGTTGGTCTTCCCTTTGAGTTTCTTTACTTCGCCCTGCAAATCTTCACAGAGCGATTCGATACGAAAACCCAGATTGCGCCGCAACTCTTTGGGGAGTGCGCGGAGTTGCGCAATAGCGGCCTGGCTGATGTTCAGCTTGTATCTCATGGGATCCGGCCTGCGTCAGCGCCGCGCCGGACGGAGCACGCGGCGCATTTTCAATACAGCCCACAGAACGACGATGCCGGTCAGCGCGGCGACGGCGACGTTGACGGGCGCTTTGAAGGTTTCGTAGAGCGAGCCGCTGACACGTTCGAAAAAGCCGGGAGTGTCGCCTTCGCCAAAAAGTTCCTTTCGCGCGAGGACGACGGCAGTGGTGGCGCTGCCGGCGATGAGAAGTTTCGGGTGCCGCTCCATCCACGCGAGGGTTTTTCCAGGTGCCTGTTTAAGCAGGCTCATAACTCCGGCACGTTCACTGGCGGAGAGTTTGGCAATGTCGTCCGCGTGGCGTGCGAGGATGGTGGCTTCCTGAGTTGTCACCTGCCGGGCGATGTCGAGTCCTTCTCGGCCCATGCTGCCGCTGATCGTTCCGGCGAGGCCGGGATGTTTGGCTGCTGTTTCCAGTGCCGCGCTGCCGAATTCCCTGACCATTCCCTGCATCACGGCTGGCTCACGCACGATGGCGCGCAGTCCCTGCTCTGCGAGTTCCACCGGCATTCCGTCCACAGCCCTGACAACTGCTCCGGGGGCCCCGCGCAGGGCATTCAATGCCAGCACACCGTGTTTTTCGACGAGTTGCGCGGACTGTTTCATGAGGGCTTCGCCGCCCTCTTTTGCGGCCTGCTCCATCAGTTCCTGCACGGCTTTCTGCCCGCCGATTCGCGCGAGTTCACCGGCTGCTTCGGTGCCGCCGCGGCGCAGGATGGCTTCACCGAGTTCTTCGGCGGCGCGGAGTGCAGCACCACCCTGGGCGCGGACGAATGTGACGGCGCAGAAGAGAAAGAGGAGAGCGAGCGTTTTCATGGGGTGCTGGCGGATGATTGTTGAGCCGCGGAGGTGAGTGTGTAGTCCACGGCCTCGCGGCAGGCGTTGTGGGAGCGGGTTACGTGATCGAGAAGGAGTTTTTCCAGGCCCTTGTCGCCGGTCATGAGGGCGACCTGAGTCGTTGTCAGGAAACGCCGGCATTCGGCGGCGACTTTGTCTTTAAATTCGTCCGTCATCCACCAGTCCACTGCGGCGCCGACGATGAGTCCGCCCGCCAGCCCGACGGCCGTGCCCACGCCTGGCGCGATGGCCGTTCCTCCCGCGCCGCCGGTGGCGGCCGCGCCTGCCGCCGCGCCACCGCTCACGGCGGCACCCGCGGCGATGCGCGCCGCCGCCTGGGCAATGACCGCACGAATGAGTTGCCGCACCGCTTCCTCGGCGACGATGCCGGCGGTGATGCTGCCCACGCCGACGACAACACTTTGGCCGGGCAGTTTGGAGAGCATCTCTTTGATCCGGCTGCGCGTCTGCTCGCGGAAGTTGGTCAGGGCGAGGCGCTTCATGGTTTCCGGCAATTCCCGGGCGTTGAGCCGCGTTTCGAGATTCACCAGCAACTCGTTCCGGTCCGCTTCCAAATCGTAGGCGAACTGCTTCATCACTTCCATCACATCGGCTTCCAGTTTCGTGCCGGAGACGACGTGCTCGTCGAATTTCTCCTGCACCAGCGAAGCGGTCCAGTAGTGCTGGTCCTTGCGCTCAATGCTCTCCACGCTGGAACGATAAACAATTTTCGCCCGCATTCCCCAGCCGGTCAGGGCATCCGTAAATGCCGGAATGCCGTTCCCGTAGCTTTTGAAACACACGCGCAGGCTGTCGAGCGCCCGCTGCACCGCCGCCAGGTCTTTCTTCTGCGTGGTGTCGAGCAACTGCTTCGCCTCACGGCGGAGAAAGTCATCCACCGCCTGGTGAACTTCAGAGCGCTGCTTTTCCGCCTCCTGGGCCGCGAGCACCGCCGTGTCCGGCTCTGCTGTTCGCCATACCTGGAAAAACACCGCTCCCGCCGCGGCAAGGAGCAGCAGTCCGGCGGTGATTCCCGGCCAGGTGCGTGGTCGCGCCCTGGTGTCGGCAGGCAGTGTGGTCATGGGGAGGAACGGAGCCGTTGCCAGCGCAGCGGGCGGCATGAAGTATCGGGGATAAGCCCTGGATCGCAAATGCTCATTGCCCTGCACAAACCCTGTGACGTCCTCAGCCAGTTCACGCCGGAAGTGGCGGGGCAGCGCACGCTTGCGGAGTTTGGATTGCCTCCGGGGGTTTATCCAGTCGGGCGGCTGGACCGCGATTCCGAGGGGCTGCTGCTGCTGAGCGATGAGCGGGCTCTGGTGGACCGGTTGCTGCATCCGCGGCATGGGCATCCGCGAACGTATTGGGTGCAGGTGGAGAATGTCCCGGATGACTCTGTGCTGCAAATGTTGGAGTGCGGCGTGATGATTGACGGAAAGAAAACGCTGCCATGCCGGGCGTGGCGGCTGGATGCAGAGCCGGCGCTGCCGCCGCGCGTGCCGCCGGTTCGTGTGCGGAAGTCTGTGCCGGACTGCTGGATTGTGCTGGAACTGACGGAGGGCCGGAATCGTCAGGTGCGGCGCATGACGGCGGCCGTTGGGCATCCTACGCTGCGGCTGGTGCGGGCGAAGATCGGTTCCTACGAACTGGGCACGCTGGAGCCAGGCCGGTGGATCGAACTCAATGCATCAGAAAGGAGGCAGGTATTGTCGCATGAGTGAATTTTCCGCTGCCCTCATCGCTGGCGGACGTTCCCGCCGCATGGGTCAAGATAAAGCCTTCCTCGACTGGCACGGTCGCCCGCTCTGGGAGCATCAATTGGAAAAGCTTCGCGGGCTTGTGCCGGCGCGGCTGCTGCTCTCTTGCCGGAGCGATCAGCCGTTCCCGCTGCAGCCAGATGTTCTGCCGGTTCGTGATGAATGGTCGGACTGCGGACCGCTCGGCGGAGTGGCGAGTTGCCTCCGGGTTTGCGATGTGCCGCTGCTGGCCGTGCTGGGAATTGATCTCCCGCTGCTGCCGTCAACGTTCCTCGGGTATCTCCTCACAGAATGCACAGCGCAATGCGGCGCCGTGATTTCACTGGAGGGCAATTATTTCGAGCCGCTGGCGGCGGTCTATCCGCGGACGATCCTGGAACTGGCGGAAAATCAAATCGCCGGTGGCCGGTGGGCGATGCAGGAATTTATTCGCCGTGGCATGGAGCAGGGGATGATGCGCCGGGTGAACGTCGCTGTCGAAGCGCCGTGGTTCACCAATGTCAATGCGCCGGGTGACCTGACTCCGATGAACTGACGGTCAGTTCAAACCCGGCTCGCAGAGCCGGCGGGTCTTCTCAAAAAATGAGCCGTTCTCCTGAGAAGGCCCCTGATGGAGATTGATCCTGGCAGCGGCACGAAGTGCGGACTCCTGGGCGGGCGTCACGGAATCAAAGACGAGGGTGACTTCCCATCCCGGGTTTGAGCCGCTGCGGCGGCAATCCACGACGACGGCTTCGAGATCCATGACGCGGTGGCGCCGCGCGGACGGCAGGTGAATGCCGAGTGCGAATGAAGTGCCGGGTTCACAGGCCCGGCTGCTGCGGAACACTGCCCCGTGCTGACTTATTTGGTGCAGTTCGAACTGCGGAAGCTGCTGCCGGGCGGATAGAGCAGGCGCGGCCGTCCATGCGGCGGGAATCATGGGAGTAGTCATCGGTGGGAATAGGAGGGGTATCTGGCCGATTTGTGTGGGTGACGCTACGGCTAGAGTTCGCAGTGTCAAACTGTCCGGCGTTCTGGAAACTATTTTTGGCCGGGAGTTGACGCCGCTTCCCTGACATTCTTTCCGCCCAGGGGAATCCCCTGGGGGGCGGACAAGACTTCGGTGGTGATGCGTCCCGGGTTTTCTTCCTGGAGTCTGGCGCTTGGATTTTGGCCCGGGTGTGTATCCTCGCCCCATGAGTGACATTCCTTCTGTGTTAGTGACGGGATCCAGCCGCGGGCTGGGCAAGGGCGTAGCCCTGGAACTGGCGCGTGCGGGCATGAGCGTGGCCGTTCACTGCGCGGCCAACCGCACTGCAGCGGAGGAAACGTCTGCGGCGTGCGCGGCGGCGGCGGTGCGCGACGGGCAGCGGTTTCCCGTTGTGAGCGGTGATCTTGGTGACGGCGCGGCGCGGCGCGGGGTCTTTGACCAAACTTTGGCCGCTCTGGGGCGTGTGGATGCGCTGGTGAATAACGCGGGTATCACTTCACCGGGCCGCAAAGACATGCTGGAGAGCACCGAGGACGGATGGGACACGGTGATGAACGTGAATTTGAAAGGCCCGTACTTTCTTTCGCAGATGGCAGCCAACTGGTGGCTCGAACACGCCGGTGAATCGCGGCTCGCCGGGGGATATAAACTCGTCTTTGTCACCAGCGTCTCTGCCGTGCTGGGCTCAGTGAACCGCGGAGACTACTGCGTTTCCAAAGCCGCACTCGGTATGGCTTCGCAACTTTGGGCGCTGCGCCTTGCGGAGCACGGTATCCAGGTTGTGGAGTTTCGCCCTGGCATTATGGAGACGGACATGACCGCCGGCGTGAAGGAAAAATACGATCCGGTGATCGCTTCCGGCACCGTGCCGATGCGCCGCTGGGGACAGCCGGGAGATGTTGGTAAAGGCGTGCGGGCATTCCTCGAAGGCGCGCTGCCGTTTTCGACCGGTGAGGTAATTTACATGGATGGCGGTCTGCGCCTCGGCAGGTTGTAATTGCTTGAATTGCTCAGGCGTCGCCGCGCGGTGTCATCCACAGCCATTCCATGATACCGGGCCGGCCTTCGGCGAGGAGCGCACGCCATTCGTCATCACTAAAGGACTCCTCTTTTCTCCACGGATAACGTGCCGGCTTGTCGGCATCGTCCATACTCTGAATGGCTTCCAGCCGGTGTGTGGCGGCGAACCGCTGCCGCAGGACCACCGGGATGTCAGGATTCACGAATGCGTGAACCTCGATCAGCACGTCGTGCCGTGCGAGTGCCGTCACGCACCCGGGGGTGAAAAGCAGGTGCTCATAGCCTTCGCAGTCGGAAATAATCAGCGAGCGGCGGCCCAGCGGCAGTCCTGCGAGTGCCTTCGCGGTGCAGGCTTCGCGTATTTCCACGCGGTCAGCCACGCCGTTCACTTCCGCCATCTGCCGGCACAACCGTCGCGCCCGCTCGTCCACGTCAAAGGCGAATACCTTTGTGTTCGGGAGGCGCAGCGCCAGTCCCGTGGCGTAGTAGCCCTCCGCGCAGCCGATATCCACAATCGCTTCATAGCCGGTTTGGATAATGCGCTCCATTACGGGGCGCAGTTCCAATTCGTAGGAGCCGAGCAGCTTCGGATACAGCGCGCTGCCAGCCGCCTCCAATGACGGGTATTTCATCCCGTAAAACATCCCATGACGCACCACCCCGTTGATGAATCGGCCCCGGATGGACTCGCCCAGTGCAGGTTCCCGGTCGAGGTGCATGCGCCGGCACTGATCCATCTTCCGGGCAACACGCAGCACTGTTCCATTGAGGAATCGCCACGCGAGCCGGTTTTTCACAAGAGGCGTAATGAGTTGATGAGCTAAAGCCGCCATGTGAGAATCGTTGGACTGAAAATAACAACCATATCTATAAAGAGAAAGAGGGATTTTCAAGAATAATAATTAATTCTCAAGTGCGGCGCAATTTTCTGAATCAGAGCGATGGTTGAGGAGTCTGCCTCTCAATCGATCGTGAACCGGGTCTATTTGCGCTCCGCAAGATTTCCTCCAGTTTTCCGCCCGGCCGGTTTTTGAAGCTTCATTCGCGTTGTGGACGGCCGCGCCTCCTCTACAGACGGAGGTGCTATGAAGAGACACTCACCACTCCGCGTCGTCGTCCTGGGCGGTGGATTCGGCGGGCTCGCTTTCTGCAAGGAACTCGCGGACTCCCGCTTCGCTGTCACGCTCATTGACCGGCAGAACCACCACCTCTTTCAGCCGCTGCTTTACCAGGTGGCGACCGGTGGACTCTCGGCGCCGGAAATCGCGCACCCCATCCGGTCCATTTTGCGGGACCAAAAGAATGTGACGGTGCTCATGGAGGAAGTGCAGAGTCTTGATCTCGCAACGTGTAGCGTGCAGTTGGCAACGCGCGTCGTGGCCTGCGATTATCTGATTATCGCGCTCGGTGCGCGGACCGGCTACTTCGGCCGCGATGAGTGGGAGCAGCACGCGCCAGGACTGAAAACGCTTGATGACGCGCAGCGCATTCGTGCGGATGCCCTGGGTTGTTTCGAGCGCGCGGAGTCCACAAGCAATCCGGCGGAACGCGAAGCGCTGCTCACCAGTGTGGTTGTGGGTGGCGGACCGACGGGCGTGGAAATGGCCGGCGCGCTGGCGGAACTTTCGAAGAAGGTGCTCGCCCGGGATTTCCGGCGCATCAAAACGGCGGAAGCGAAGGTGGTCCTGATCGAAGCCGGACCCCGGCTGCTCCCGGCATTCGATCCTTCGTTGTCAGCCTACGCCCGGGCGAAGCTCGAAAAAATGGGTGTCACCGTGAAAACGAACACCCCCGTACAAAACATCACCGCCGGCGAAGTCACCGCCGGAGGCGAAGTCATCCGGGCAGCGACCATCGTCTGGGCTGCAGGGGTGGAGGCCAGTCCGGTTACGCGCGGCCTTGGAGTGCCGGTTGACCGGAGCGGGCGCATCCAGGTGCGGCCTGATTTGAGTCTGCCGGGACACAATAACGTGTTCGCTGTCGGCGACATCGCCGTGCTGACCGATGCCAAAGGCCGGCGGGTTCCCGGGGTCTGTCCCGCCGCCATTCAAATGGGCCGGCATGTCGCGCGGCTGCTTCATCATGAAGTCCGCCATGCGGAGAAGTATCACGTCGCCCTGCCTCGACCGGCCTTCGCTTATTTCGACAAAGGCAACATGGCTACCATCGGACGCAATGCCGCCGTCGCCGAAACCCGCTGCATGAAAGCGCGGGGCTTCGTGGCCTGGCTCATGTGGCTGTTCATCCACCTGCTGTTCCTCGTCGGATTCAGGAACCGGCTCTTCGTGTTCATGCAGTGGGTGTACTCTTACTTCACATGGCAGCGCGGAGCACGGATTATCCTGCGGAAGTGAGAAACGAAAGAGGGCAGCGGTTTGCACCGCTGCCCTCTGAGAGGATATGGCTTATCAGGCTCAGCCGAAGATCTGCGTGACCGGCGCGCCCTTGTCGGCGACGGTGAACGGACGCTTGCTGGGGCTGTAGATCACCTGATCGAGCGGGAGTCCGAGGCCGTAGGCGATGGTGGCGTTGAAGTCCGGCGGGGTCATCTTGCCTTCCACGACTTCGGTCGCGTGTTCGTTGGTCTTGCCGTAGGCCTGACCGCCCTTTACGCCGCCGCCGGCAATGAAGCCGGAGAACGCTTTCGGGAAGTGGTCGCGACCGTCATTCTCATTCACATACGGCGTGCGGCCGAACTCGGTAGTGAGAACGATCATCGTCTCTTCCAGCATGCCGCGGCGCTCGAGATCATTGAGCAGGGCGGAGATGCCGAGGTCGAGATTGGCCGCCATGTTTTGCACGGCGGTGAAGTTGTTGGTGTGGGTGTCCCAGCCGCCGAGGGTCACTTCGACGTGGCGCACATCGTTTTCGATGAGGCGGCGGGCGAGCAGGCAGCCCTGACCGAATCCGTTCTGGCCGTATTCCTCGCGGACTTTCGGATCCTCCATGCCGAGGTTGAAGGCCTTGAGGTCTTCCGAGCGCATCAGGCGGACGGCGTCTTCGTACATGTCCGTGTAGGCGCGGACCTGCTTGGCATCATATTTACTGTGGAAAGTCTGATCGAACTTGTTGGCGAGCATGAGCCGGTCGTCGAATTCGCGGGTACCGACGCGGGCCTTGCTGTTGGGCACGCCTTCGTTGGGGCTGCCGACGTAGAGCGGGGCATACTTGCTCTCCATAAAGCCCGCGCCGCCGCCGACGGCACCGCCGCCGATGCAGACGCTGCCCGGAAGCGTGCGGTTGGTTTTGCCTTCCATGCGCTGGAGCCATGCGCCGATACCAGGGTGCTGGATCGTGCCGCGCATCGTGTAGCTGCTGTGCATGAAGTAGTTCCCCTGCTCATGCGCTCCCTGCGTGGTGGTGAGACCGCGGACGAGGCAAACCTTGTCCATCTGTTTGGCGAGGAGCGGGAAGTATTCGGAAATCTGGACGCCGTCGGCCTTGGTGTTGATGGCCTTCACCGGACCGGCGACCGCTTCACCGGCGGCCGGTTTCGGATCGAAGGTGTCCACATGGGTCATCCCGCCGGACATATAGAGATAGATGATGTTTCGCGCGGTCGGCTTGCGGCCTGGAGCGGCGGGCGGAGGGGTGACGACCGGTGCGCCCTTTTTCTCGGCGGCGTGGCCAGCGAGGGGAAGCATCGAAGGAATGATACTGACGCCGAGCAGGCTCTTGCTGGCGTAATTCATAAAGCGCCGGCGGCTCAGTTCGTCTGTGTTGCGAAGGAAGGAGTCGTTCATGTTGGTAGTGTTTTTGGGATGTTTTGAAGAATGAGTTGAGAATGGACTATTGGACGAAGACAAATTCGCGGGTATTCAGGAGCGCCCAGATGACGTGTTTCCAGCCGTCCTTGCCTTTTTCCTGGACGGTCTCCGCGACGATGGCTTTCTCGGTGACCGTTGGCTGGCGACCGTAGAGGCTGAAGAAGATGGCATTCATGCGGCCCTCGTCATTGCTGGCACCATAGAAGCGCGTCATCATCTGCGTCTTCTCATTAGTCAGCTTTTCAAAGAGCGGGCCGTTCATCAGATTGAGCGCCTGGCTGACGGTAGCCTCCTGCACGGCGTTCTCGATGATCTCGCGGTTCGACTGACCGAACTCGCGGAGAAAGTGACCGCCGGGGGCGGGGGATGGCAGTTCAGAGGCGCGGTAGAATTCGTCACCGTAGCCGCTCCACTGGCTGGCCGTTTGGGTGTCCATCACGGGCTCGGGCTTCTTATTCTTGTCCTCCATCATGGAGCCGGGAGTCTTAATCGCACTGACAAATGCACCCTTCGACTTGTCGCCGGTCATCTTGAAAAGCTCGGTCCGGGCCCTGGTCGCGATGCCGTCGCGTCCGTTATTGGCTTCATTGAGCGCCTTTTGCGCGGCCTGAATGGCTTTGGCGTCGTTGGCTTCCCGGGCTTTGGTCAAATTGCCGCGGGCCAGTTCCGCTTTTAGTTCCAACTGGTAGTCCTCATCGGCGTACTTCTTGGCCACATTGATGATGTCCATGGACGTTGCCTTCTCAATCAACTCCGCATCCTTCTTCATGGACTCCAGCGCTCCTTTGTAGGCAGCACCGCGCAGGCGCATGTCAGGGTTGGGAATGACGAGTGTGCAGATGCTGTCCCAGACCTGCTCGGCAGTCATACGGCGCAGCACCGGCCCCGGGAAATAGTAGGGCTTGTCCTCAGGCACATCGCCGACGGTCGTCTGGCGTTGGTAGGTTTTCGTGTTGTACATCGCACGGAGCAGCTTCTTCACGTCGTAGCGACTGCTGCTGAATTGTCCGGCAAGGAACTTCATCAACGGTGGATTCGAAGCCACGGTGTCCTCCTTCCAGTCGTCCACCGGCTCCACGAGTCCACGGCCGATCACGCGCTTCCAGAGGCGGTTGGCCATGACGAGGGTGAACCGCTCATTGTCAGGGCCTGTCATCCATTTGGCGTATTCCGTGCGGGCCTCGCGTTTGCTGCTCACCTGTTTTCCGAAAATCGTGTGCGCCTCAACTTTAGATCCCGGAGTATCGTCGTCATATTTATAATCCATGGGCAGCGTCAGCCCCTTGCCCTCCTGCTCTCCTACGCCATTCTTCAATGGATCAAGGATGCCATCCACAATACGCTTCACTGAAGCTGCGGCGCGCTTTTTGGACTGATTGCGGCTGCCGGCCATGTCCGCCACTTCCTTTTCAACAGCCATCATATCCTTCTCCAGCCCTTTGCTGGCGATGGCCTGAGTGTTTACATTGAAGGTGTAGGCCGCCATCTCGTAATAGTCCTTCTGCGTCCACTTATCGAACGGGTGATTGTGGCACTGGGCGCAGGCGAGACGGGTACCGAGGAAAATCTGCGTCGTGTTTGACATGTTATCGAGCGGCATCCCGGCATCACGCAGGTAATAGCCGACCGCGCCGTTGTCCCACACGTAGCCTTCGGCGGTGACGAGTTCACGGACGAACTGATCGTAGGGCTTGTTATTGCGAAGCGAATCCTTGACCCACGCGGCGTAGGCCTGGCCGCCCTCGTTATTGTTCCCCATGTTGCTCTGCACGCGAAGGATGTCGGCCCACCAGTTATACCAGTGGCTTACATAGCCTTCGGAATCGAGGAGCTGGTCAATGAGCTTGGTGCGCTTGCCGGCTTCGGCGGAGTTGAGGAAGGCCCGGGCTTCTTCCATGGAGGGGATGCGACCGGTGATATCGAGATAGACGCGGCGGACGAAGGTTTCATCGGTTGCCGGAGCGTTCGGCGTGATTTTTTGGGCCTTATAGCCCTCTTCAATCAGCGCATCAATGCGTTCGCTGACCTGATCCGCACGAACAGCAGACATTACCGAAGCGGCGGCGGCGATCACGGTCACTGGAAAAAGCAGTCTCAAACTCATAGTTGTGGAGGAATTGGCTGGCGGGTGCGCAGGGGTACGAGAAGCTAAGCGGTTACCTTGCCTGGGAGCAACAACTTTGGGATCCGGGTTTCCCCTATTCGCCCCCTGGTAGTACCGGTGAATATAGGATGAATCCGATCTGCCGCAGGTGCGATCCCAATTATCCGGAGTCGTCTCATTCTCCCGTTTCCGGAAGCAAATTGCCTGTGGCAGAGGCCGACAACCTTCACCAATGAGGGTTCAATCAGCCGGACGGGATCTGCGATGGAGTCATCATGATGGCTGATGATGGCGACCGCGGCGGCGCGTGGCCAGCCCTGCATTCTCTCCCGGGAAAAATGGCACACTGGCGGGACGAGTTGAGCCTTTTTGTGTGCCGTCGTGCCTCACTCTCACGGGTGATTTTACCTCGCCGGGGCATCGGTTTTCGCGCATTTCGCGGTTCAAACTGCCCTCCCGGCGTCCAGTGGCACAGGAATCGCAGAGCATGGCCCCGTGGCCGCACCAAGGCCCGCTCACAACCAAACCATCCCACCACAAACAAATCGATACCACCATGAACGCACTCACCTCATGCAGCCCTCTTCGCGACTTCGGATTCCTTCCTGGTCGCCTTTACAACCTCGCCGACGCTCTTTTCGGCGAATCGTCTGCGACGCCCAAGTCCTGGACCCCGGCCGTGAACGTCACTGAAGATGAACACGCCTACCGCATTTCTGCGGAGTTGCCGGAAGTTCCCAGCAACGACGTCAAAGTTGTCGTCCGGGATGGCGTCCTCACCGTCAAAGGTGAGCGCAAAGCGGAAACCAAAACGGAGGGAACCAGGGTTCACCTCGTGGAGCGCACCTATGGCAGTTTCCAGCGCAGCTTCAGCCTGCCGAAGGATGCCAACGGCGAAAAAGTCAGCGCTGAATTCAAGAACGGCATCCTCCTTGTTACCGTTCCGAAGCGCGAGGAGGTGAAACCCCGCGAAATCGAAGTGAAAGTGAACTGACCATCCACAGACAATCTCCAGCGTGCCTACAGGGGGCTCGCTGGCGTCAGGGGGCCGGGTGAGCGTTGCTTGCCCGGCCCTTTCTGTTTCGCGGAGGTGTCACGCCCGCAACCATCGGCCCGCAAGCATCGGCTTGCCTGCGGATGTTGGTCAGCGTAGCTTAACTGCAAGGACCGGTTCGCACGCCCGTATCCTCGCGAGGCCGCTGTGCCGGCCCCTATTTCTTCAGACCATGATCCGTCCATTCCTCATTCTCAGCTTCACCGCTCCGCTCACACTTGCAGACGATGCTTTTTTTACGGAAAAGGTCCAGTCCATTCTGGAGACCAACTGTGTCGGCTGCCACAATCCTGAGAAGACCAAGGGCAAGCTGCTCATGCACACGGTCGAGGGGCTGATGAAGGGTGGAGAAAACGGCGTCATCGTTGTTGCGGGCAAGCCGGACGAGTCGCCCCTCATCAAACGCATCACTCTGCCGAAGGATGACGACGACATCATGCCGCCGGAGGACGGACCACTGGCTTCGGGCGACATCGAGATTCTGAAGCAGTGGATCACGCAGGGTGCCGGCTGGCCTGCGGGCGTCACTCTAAGTGCGAAGAAGAAAGTCGCCGCCGCTCCGAAACCCGCAAAGGAAACGGTCACGAAGGTTCGCGGCATGGCCGTTTATCCCGAGGCCATCACCCTCGAAACCGCACGTGATTTCAATTCCTTCATCGCGGTGGCCACGTTTGAAGACGACGTGACCCAGGACGTAACGCCGAAAGCGAAGATCACCCTCGCCGACCCGACGGTGGCGAAACTCGAGGGCTATAAGCTGCTCCCGCTTAAAGACGGTGTGACCACTCTCACCGTCGAGTGGCTCGACAGGAAAGTGGATGTGCCCGTGACGGTGAAGGACTCCGCGAAGGACCGGCCGGTCAGTTTCAATCTCGACGTGATGCCCGTGTTCATGCGGTCCAACTGCAATACCGGCTCCTGTCATGGTTCGGCCCGCGGCCAGGATGGATTCCGTCTCAGCCTGTTCGGCTTTGATCCCAGGGGCGACCACTATCGCCTGACGCAGGAACTCGCCGGCCGGCGCGTCAATCTCGCGCTTCCTGAGGAGAGCCTGCTCATTACCAAGTCCATCAATTCCGTGCCGCACACCGGTGGCAAAAAAATGGAATCCGGCAGCCCGATGTATAACACTCTCGTGGAGTGGGTGAACATGGGGGTGCCCTATGACGCCGACGGGATCGCGAAGGTCGTTTCCGTGGATCTCTATCCGAAAAAAGCCGTGCTCGAAGGTGAAGGCGCGAAGTTGCAGTTCACGGTGCGGGCGAAGTATTCCGACGGGCACGACCGCGACATCACGCCGCTGGCAGTGTTCATGTCGAACAACGACCCCACCGCCAAGTCCACTCCGGACGGTCTCGTCACTGCAGGCAAACGCGGCGAGGCTTTCGTCATGGCACGCTACGAAACCTTCACCGTGGGCAGTCAGGTCATCGTCATTCCTGACAACCTTCAATACGCCCGCCCGGAGTTTCCCCCGGTCAATTACATCGACGGCCTCGTCGCCGACAAACTGCACCGCCTGCGCATCTACCCGAGCGGGGTCTGCGACGATGAGACCTACCTGCGCCGTGTGAGCATTGATATTGCCGGCGTCCTGCCGCTGGAGGACGACTGCCGCCGCTTTTTGGAAAGCAAGGACACGGACAAGCGCGCAAAGCTGGTGGATGAACTGCTCGCCCGCAAGGAGTTCACGGAAATGTGGGTGATGAAATGGGCGGAACTGCTCCAGATTCGCACGAACAATCAGACGCAGATGAGCTACAAAGCCACGCTGCTCTACTTCAACTGGCTCAAGGACCGCATCTCGAAGAATGTGCCGTTTAACAAGATCGTGCAGGAACTCCTCGCCGCAGACGGCGGCACCTTCACGAACCCCGCCACCAATTACTATCAGATCGAGCGGGACACGCTGAAGGTCGCCGAAAACGTCGCCCAGGTCTTCATGGGCATGAGGCTTCAGTGTACCCAGTGCCACAATCATCCGTTCGACCGCTGGACGATGAACGATTACTACGGCTTCGCCTCATTCTTCAGTCAGGTGGGCCGCAAGCAGGCCGAAGACCCTCGCGAGACCGTCGTGTTCAACGCCGGCGGCGGGGAAGTGAATCACATCGTCACGAAAGCCCCGCAAAAGCCCAAACTCCTCGGTGCCGAGGAACCGGACCTCACGGGCAAGGATCGCCGCAAGGTTCTCGTGGAATGGCTCGCCAGCCCGCGAAACCCTTATTTCGCCACGAACCTCTCCAATATCATCTGGAGCCACTTCTTCGGCATCGGGATCATTGAGCCGGTGGATGACGTGCGCATCTCCAATCCCGCCACCAACCGGGAGTTGCTCGACGAGATGGGCAAAAAACTGACCGAGTACAACTACGACTTCAAACGCCTCGTCCGCGACATTTGCACCAGCCGCACGTATCAGCTCAGCAGCCGCGTCAATGAGAGCAATCAGGACGACGAGAAGAACTTCAGCCACGCCATCCTGCGCCGCCAGCGTGCCGAGGTTATGCTCGACAGCATCAGTTCCGTGACGGAGACGAAAAACAAATTTCAGGGCTTGCCGCTCGGAGCCCGCGCCGTGCAGATCGCGGACGGCAATGTCTCGACCTATTTCCTGCGCACGTTCGGGCGCGCCGAGCGCACCACCGTTTGCTCCTGCGAAGTAAAGATGGACCCCAATCTCGGCCAGGCGCTCCATCTTCTGAACGGCGACATCACCCAGAACAAGATCAATGAGGGGCAGATCGTGAAGAAGATGATCGACGCCAAAAAAGCGCCGGAGCAAATCCTCGAGTCTCTCTACATCCGCTGCTTCGCCCGCAAACCCGCGCCGGAGGAAGCCAAAGCCGTGACCGACGCCATCACCGCCACCCCCGCGGAGACGCAGCAAATTCTTGAAGATACGTTCTGGGCGCTGCTGAACTCGAAGGAGTTCATGTTTAACCATTGAACCTCCTTACTGAAACGATCCGGTTTCAGGTTGCCGATAATGCCTGCCAGGCCCCGGAACGCGGCGGGCCGGTTGCCTGTGGACGGGGGCAGGACGCGGGGGGCTTCGCTTGATTCCTCCGCCGCGCGCTTTACGGCGGCGGAGGCCCCTGATTTTGCTCCACCTGCAGTCTGAGGAAATACGGCGCTTTCACCGGCAGCGGCGGCCAGATGGCCACACTCACCTGATCCAGCGGCTTGCCGGGCACCGCACCGCGGCTGACCTCCATAACATCCTTCACCGGTGTCCACTGCTTGAGATCGGTGGATTCCTCCACGCGGTAGCGCAGACTGGCGGTATCCGTGCGCTGCGCGAATTTCAGCACCGCCCATTTTTCGCCGGCGTCTTCCAGAATCCCGGGCTGAATAGCCGGGGCCGATGCGGCATTGAACGGATCCGTCCCCGACGCATATTCAAGCAGATTGACCGCTCCGTCACCGTCAGGATCATCACCCTCACCAAGCTGATCGCTTTGGCCCTCCCGGGCCGCGGCCTCCACGATCCAATGAGCGAACCCGGACTGGAATCCTCCCGGCGGCTCCGGCACATTCCCCTGCACATCCACCGTCAGGTCCAGCGTCGTCGCCGTGAAGGCCCGGCTGAAGGTGTAGCCGAAGTTGTTTGTCAGGCCGCTGACGGTCGCGAAATCACCGGCCCGCGAACCAAAGCCGACGACAGGGAAGGTTACTCCCGCGATCTCTGCGAACGGGAACTTCAGCACCACCGCCAGCGTGCCGTCGAAGGTGGCGACACCACTCACGAGGAAGTCGCGGTGGCCCAGCGTCGCATCCGCTCCCGCCAGCGTGAGTTCCAACCGTCCCGCCGCCGTCTGGGTGTAGTTGCCCTGGATGGTCAGTCCACCGGGTGTCGCATCCGGCCGCACGGTGCCGTTGTTGGTCAGGTTCGCAATAATGGTGCCGCTGCCGCTGATGATCCCGTTCTGCGCAAACCCGGCCTCGGGTTTCAACGTCCCGCTGACCATCTCAATCGTGCCGGTGTTGTTGAATGCGATGGCGTTGCTGGAGAATTCCGTGGTGCCCCCGCCGGTCTTGCGGAAGAGCCCCGCATTGTTGATGGCCGACCCCGGACTGCCGAAATTATGGCGGAAATCCACTTCCCCTTGCGCCTCGAAGGTCGCCCCGGCGAGATTGTTGATCACCGCGCCGCCGCCGGCACTGCTG
>JANNVM010001105.1:0-4578 GCA_031414455.1 Verrucomicrobiota bacterium | reverse complement strand
GTGGACATGCCACGGCGCGAGAAACTTCAGCGCGACCTCCCGCAGCGTCCCGTCCTGCGTCGCCCGCCACACCGTCCCCGAACTTCCCCGGCCCAGAAACCCGTGAACCTCATAACCCTCCGCCTCCGGTGCCGGTGGCGTAGAAATACTGGCGTTAGGCGGCAGTTTGGACATGAATGCGGTGAGCCGCAGGGCTCCGTATCGTTACCTTCAGGATTTTCCGCCCGTTGGCAAGCTTCGCATGGCGTCACTTCGCACTGCAATCACGGCACGCGGGACTATGGATTCCGCAACTGGTTCGACGGCGTCCGGTTTATGGATTGGAGAAACCGGGTATCCGGCTTTAGTCGTATTGGCACTTTTCGCCGCCCGGACATAATCGCCCCCGCCATGAAAAAGAAAATTCTCATCATCGAAGACGAGGCGTCCATGCGGCGGAACATCGGGCTTATACTCCAGATAGAGGGCTATGATGTGGTGAGTGCGGAGAACGGCCGCATCGGGCTGGAAATGGCGCGGAAGGAAAATCCGGACCTGATTCTCTGCGATGTGATGAGGCCGGAACTTGATGGCTACGGCTTGGTGCAAGCCCTGCGCGAGGACGCGGCGTTTTCGGCCACCCCATTCGTTTTCCTCACCGCCAGGAGTGATCGCCGCGATGTCCGTGTGGGCATGAACTTCGGCGCCGATGACTACCTCACCAAACCCGTGGTGCGCGACGACCTGCTCGCCGCTGTGTCCGTGCGGCTCACCCGGGCGGAGGCCGTGCAGGAGCGCATCGATACCGCGGCGGTTTCCGCCGGATTCAGTCCTGACTTTTCCAGCCACGAGCCGCTCCTCAAAGCCCTCGCCCTCACTACCCGCGAAGCCGAGACGCTGCTCTGGGTCGCCCAGGGGAAGAGCAACGGCGACGTTGCCACTATTCTCGGCATGAGTGAGAAAACCGTGAAGCAGCACATGGGCAGCATCTTTTCCAAGCTCGGAGTGGAAAACCGCAATGCCGCCGCCATGTGCGCCTTGGAGGTGCTCAGCCGGCAAGAGGCATAGCGGGCGAGGGGCAACTTTCCTGATGCGCCGGGAATAATCCCGACTCCCGTCGCCGCTTCCCCGAATATGCGCCGACTTCTCTTTCCCGTGTTTCTCGTCATTGGCTCCACCGGTGCCTTTGCAGCGGAGGATGTGCGCCTCTGGCAAACCGTCCGCGGTCAGCGCATTGAAGGCAGCTTCGTCAAAGCCGACGGCGATGGTGTCGTCATTCAGAAGAAGAACAGCAAGGTCACCGTGACCGTGCTTCGTGAGGAACTCATGCCGCCGGACACGATCTATCTGGAGCAGTTGGAGAAGAAAAGTAAGCCGGCTCCTGCGACGCCGGCGTCTCCCAAATCCGCGCCGGGTGCCGCGCCCGCCGTTCCGCTGCCGGGCGACATCGCCGACGATGAGGATGTGCCCGGCGAACCGGTCAAAGGCCGGCTCTATCCACGCACCAAAGACGAGATTCGCGCGGCCCTCCGCGAAATCGAGCAGCGCGACAAACCGAAGGATCTTAACAAGGAAGTCCACGACGCCATCGGCCGGCTCAATGCCTACCGTTATCTCAGCGGTGTGATGAGCAACGTGGGAACCGAGTCCCACATGGTGGAAGGCGCGGGCGACGCCGCCAAAGCCTGCGCCGCGGCCGGCAACATCAGCCACTCGCTAGGCCACTCCACTGACAAATGTAATCTCAGCCAGGGCCACCACGACATGGCGACCACCGTGGACGGTTACATGAATGATGGCGGCGACAACAATCGCGAGCGCCGCGGCCACCGTCGCTGGTGCCTCAACCCTCCCATGCAAAACGCCGGCTTTGGCCGCGAGGGAGTTTTCTCCGCCATGTGGTGCATGGACAGTGGCGGCCAAAAGCCGCGCACGCCATGGTCCTACCCGGGCCGCGGACTCTATCCCCGTGAGTTTGTGCATGGCAGCGCGTGGTCGTTCTATATGACCGGCGCGCTTCCGGAGGATACGAAGGTGCGCATCTGGAAACTCAGCAGCCGCCCTGAGCAATCCATCCCGTTCGGTCAGGATCCAAAAGGCCGCGAGATCGAAGTCGGTTATAGCTTTGTCTATGACAACACCGTCAACTTCGAGCCTGATCCGAAAATCAAAGGCAAGCGCGGCATCTACTGGGTCCGCGTCCAGGGCCGTGGTCTGCGCGAGCAGTATCTGACGGAGCTGTTTTAGCCGGGGACCGCGGATTTATAATCCGCCTCTACGGACAAGACTTGAATGGAGAGCGGATTGCAAATCCGCGGTCCCGGGCCTCCATTGGCCCGTCATGAAACTCCTCCTTCTCGCCGCGCCGCTTGCCATTACCTGTTCCGCTGCGCCGGTGCCGCTCCTTCACATGGATGCCGCCGCGCAGCCCGCGCTCCGTCAGCAGCAGGCGCTGCCGCCGCTGACGGCGAATCAGCCGGCGGACATGGTGCTCGCGAAGCGGGGTGCCTCTGAGATCGCCTCTCTGAACTCTGAACTCGCCGCCCACCGCCCCGTCTTCACCAGCGACGGCACTCATGCGTTCCTGCGATTCGATGGCGAAGACGACTTCCTCGCCCTGACAGGTCAGCGGCAACTGGCCCCCGCCGTTACCGTCTTCATTCTGGCGGCGCCGCGCGGCAACAAAGGCTTGTTTCCTGGCTTCTTCGCCTGCGCGGAGGCGGGCAAGAACGACTACACCAGCGGACTCAATCTCGATCTCGGCAGCAAGCCCACCGCGGAACTCAGCGTGCTGAACCTCGAATCCGCCGGCGCGCAGGGCGAGCGTGACCTCCTCATCCCGGGACAAAATCTCGCCGCGAATCTGCCGTTCGGCGGCTTTCATGTCTTCACCGTCCGCTCGCAGATCAAACCCGGCGGCAACGAACTCTGGCTCGATGGCATCAAGCTCGCCTCGCGCGACCGCATGGAGTCCATGATCGGCCTCGACCGCATCATCCTCGGCGCCCGTTATTATTCCAATGACCCCGCGCAGCAGCCCTTCGTCGCCAGCTTTCTGCACGGCGACATCGCTGAGTGCATGGTCTTCGATTCCGCGCTGTCTGATAAGGAACTCAAGGACATCGAGACAGCCCTCTTTGCCAAAGTCCCCGCGCTGAATGCCTTCGCCTCCGGCAAGAGCGGCCACGCGCTGGAAGTCATCAAGGACGCTCCGCCCATGCAGATGCTTGTCCCCGGCTTTTCCGTCAGCGAGCTGCCTGTGAAGCTCACGAACAGAAACAACCTCCGCTACCGCCACGACGGCAAACTCGTCGCTCTTGGCTACGACGGCACCATTCACCTCCTCACCGATACCGACGGCGACGGACTGGAGGACAAAGCCGAAGTTTTCTGGGACCAGCCGACGATGCGCGGCCCGCTGGGCATCACGCTCCTGCCGAAAGACGATCCTCGCGGCGATGGCGTTTTCGTTGCCAGCAAAGGCAAGGTCTCGCTCATTCTCGACAACGACCGCGACGGAAAGGCCGATGAGGAAATCATCGCCGCCAGCGGATGGCAGGAGATCCCGCAGAATGTGGACGCCGTCGGCATGGCCGTGGACCCGAAGGACGGCAGTCTCTTCTTCTGTCTCGGCTGCGCGAATTATGCGAATGCCTATCTCATTGATCCCGCCACCGGCAAAGCCGCCTACGACATCAAGAGTGAGCGGGGCACGATCCAGAAAGTCTCCGCGGATTTCAAATCGCGCACCACCGTCTGCACCGGCATCCGCTTTGCCTGCGCGCTGGAATTCAATCGCGAGGGCGACCTCTTCGCCACCGAACAGGAGGGTGCCACCTGGCTGCCTAACGGCAATCCGCTCGACGAGTTACTCCACATCCTGCCGGGCAAACACTACGGCTTCCCCCCGCGGCATCCGAAACATCTGCCCGACGTGCTCGACTGGCCCGCCGTCATGGAATACGGCCCGCAGCACCAGAGCACTGTCGGCATGTGCTTCAATGAGAGCGTCAACGGCGGCCCCACCTTCGGCCCTGACTTCTGGGCCGGCGACGCGCTGGTCTGCGGCGAGAGCCGCGGCAAACTCTACCGCACCAAACTCATCAAGACGCCTGACGGTTATGTGGCGCAGAATAATCTCATCGCCTGCCTCGGCCTGCTCACCGTGGATTGCGGCGTCAGCCCCGCGGGCGATCTCGTCGTCGCCTGCCACACCGGCCCGCCCGACTGGGGCACCGGGCCGAAGGGCGACGGTCGGATTTTCAAAATCAGATACACCGGCAAGTCCGTGCCCCAGCCCGTCTGGTCATGGGCCAGCGCCCCGGACGAGTTCCGCATCGCCTTCGATAAGGAATTGAACCCGGAAGAGTGGGCTGGTCTTGTCGCTGGCTCGAGTAGTGGCTCGATAGGTGCCGTTCGGCTGGAAGCCGAACGGGGCAGGCCGGAGGCCCGCCCTACCCGGGGTGGGGGGGGGGGGGGGCGGGCCCGCGGGGGGGTTGGGGGGTGGGGGGGGGGGGGGGGGGGCCCCGCGGCCCCCCGCGGGCGGGCAGCCCACGGCCCCCAAAGAGGGACAACAAAAACCCGCGCGCCGGGCGCGCC
>JANNVM010001104.1:0-4766 GCA_031414455.1 Verrucomicrobiota bacterium | reverse complement strand
GCAGCGCCGAAGAAGGCACCCGCGACGAAGAGCGCCGCCTCCTCTACGTCGCCATCACCCGCGCCATGAAACGCCTCACCATCACCTGGTGCCATACCCGCGTGAAATGGGGCGACAAATCCCCGTGTATGGCCAGCAGCTTTCTCCGCGAACTGGACCGCAACTACGTCCAGCAATTCACCTGGGAAGAACTCCGCCGCGCCCCCGTGAGTCAGGCCGAAGCCACCTCCGGATTCGCCGCCCTCCGCGCGTTGATGGGGCGGTCGTGATTTCGCACTGGCTGTTTTAGAGGATCGGTGGCGGTAAGTCGTCCGATTTACCTGAATTGTAGCCGCCACAGGCGAAAGCAAGGTTGCCGGGGGCGGAACTGCCGCCACCCGATGAGGGAATGATATGCTCAATGAAAAGGATGAGACGGAGAAAGCTTTCAGACACTGGCAGTATTCGCACCGGTGCGCGCCCCGGGAGGCGACCTGTCGCCGCGTGGCGGCAGGAATAACCGATCAGACCTATGGGCGCGCGGGCAATTCGAGCGACTCAAGCAAGGCTGAGGCGGTGACGCCGCGGAGTCCGGCCAGCGTGTTCACCCACCTGAGCCAGCGTCCAGTTCTTCGGCGACGCGAACGAGCCGTTCCTGCCTGGGGGAATTAAGGCCGGAACTCCGGCGTGTTTCTGTCAGACAGCGGAATTCCTCCACAAGTGCCGGTGGAGCTCCGGCGGTGATCTTCTCCAGCAGGGCACGCTCCCGGACCGGAGCCGCGCGGCCTGTTCACGCGCGCGCGCGGCCAGTGCCCGCGGCACCAGATTGTTGAGGCTGGCGTAGGGCAGCTTTTCAATTTCCTTGAGAAGGGATGCAGTGGAAATGAAACGGAGGCTACCGTAGGGGTTGACGGCGCTCAAGCACGGAGTGGAACTGGGCCGCGCCGGCTCAATGCCGGTCTGCACCCGCCCCTTTTCCCGTTTGTCACAAATCTTCTCTGACCCCTACCCCTTTCCTGACCCCGTCCCGGGGTACGGCCCGGATCCGTCACAGTTGCAGCACCGCCGGCTTATCCGTCCGCAAAAACCGGCAGCAGTAAATGAGAAGTAATTGCGGTGATGAAAGCTTCCGCATTGATTGAATCAGGAGGACTGCTCCATTTCTGCCTATGAGAACTCATTCAAGCATCTCTCTGTGCCTGCTGGTTTTGCTGGCCCCGACCCCGGCTTCGGCGGCTGTATTCACATGGGACGGCGGCGGCGGGAATGACTTGCTCATCACCGGGGCCAACTGGGACACGAACACCGTGCCGGGAGTGAATGACGATCTGGTTTTTGCCGGGACGACGCGGCTCTCGCCGCTCGCGTCGTTTAATTTCGAGGGGAACAGCCTCACTTTTAACAACACGGCGGGGGCGTTTCTTTTCAGCGGCTCCGGAACGCTGGGAATCAAGACCGGAGGACTCACGAACAACGACATCCAAACCCAGACCTTCAACTGCCCGGTAAACTTCGGGCTGACCGGTTCGTCGTTCATCAATGCGGCCAGCGGACCGCTGGTGCTGAACGGCGCGGTGAATATCGGGACGGCCTCCCTGACAGTGAGCGGCGCGCAGGGCGTGCAACTGGGCAGCCCCCTGACAGGAACCGGAACCATCACGAAGGCCGGTGCGGGCGCGCTGATACTGACATCGGGGGCGTCGGCCATCGGAACCGATTTCAATCTGAACGCCGGCGCGACGACACTGGCGGCGGGTGCGCCCCAGTCCTTCGGCGGCGGCAGCGTAATCTCCATGGGCGGGGGCAGTTTGAATCTAACCGAACATGCTGTGCTCAACGGAGCCCTGCTCACGCGCGCCGGATCATCGGGGTCTCTGACCCTCACAGCGGGGAAATCGCTCCAGGTGCAAAACAGCGGCGGGGTGAACCTCGGGGGATCGCATGGCTTCAGCACCGCCTCCACTTCCCTGATTACCGGGAACGGCAGTTTTTTCACGACGGGTGCGTCCCTCAATCTAACCGGCGGGCATGCGATGAGCGTGAAGAACGGCGCGGATGTGACAGCAGGCAATTTTCTGGATGTGGGAGCCTCCGGAACCTGCAGCCTGGCCGTGGACGGGCCGGGATCGACGGTAACGGCTCCGAGTTTAAGCTTCTGGGGATCCGGAGGCGCTGCGAATGTCACTTTCTCCAACAGCGGCTCGGGGGTTTTTGGACAGCTGGATATGGCCCGCAATGAGGCCGGGAGCACCGCAAATGTGCAGGTCCTCTCCGGTGCCTCGGTGCAAGCGGCCGGCCTGACGCTGGCCGGGAGCGGCGGTGGTGCTTCGGGCACGTTGTCGGTGGATGGAGCGGCCTCTACCTTCACCGTGACGGGCGGCAATTCCATGACCGTGGGAGCAGCGAGCGCGACTGTGGCGGGGCTAAATGTGCTGAACGGCGCCGTTTTCACTTCCGGCACGGGATCTGTCAGTATCAACGCTACCGGAACTCTGACTGTGACCGATGCCATCTTCGAGGCCAACGGAAATACCACACTGAACGGGACGATCGAAGTGCGGGGCACGGGGGCCTACAACATCGCCGCCGGCCGCACCCTGACGATGAGTGGAGCGTCCCGGCTGAAATTTCTGGGCGCGCCGGCCTTTACCTTTACCCCTGGAGGCCCCGTGACAGTGACCGGCGGCGTCATCAGCGCGAGCCGTCCACTCGTCTATTCCCATGCCGGCACGCTGAGCCTTACCGGTCAGACCTCTGCGCTGACGGGCGCCGGCGCGGTCACTTTTGGCGGTGGAGTGACGGTGAATGTGAATGACCTCGCAGAGGTGACGGTGCCGGGTGGAGATATCAATGCAGGAACTGCCGGCAACGGAACCGTCCTTGTGAGGCGCCCCAGCCCGCTGATATCCCCGTTTGGCTTCCGCGAGCTGAACGGCGAACTGCTGAGGATCGGAGACGGGGGCTCGTCCGGCCTCGTCTCATTCAGCGACACCACCAGGGGCGGCTTTGTTCAGATCATGGCAGGGGAATCGGCGGCGAATTCGACGTCGGGGACACTGGTGGTGTCAGGCGGATCGGAAGTCACGGCGGTGTCGCTGCACATCGGCACAGGAACCGGCGCCGGAGCTTCCGGTACCGTCCGTGTGACCGAGGACCCGGCCAATAATTCCCAGAGTTCCTTGCTGCGGATCACCGGGGATGGGGGTGGTTTTCTGCCTCCGGGCGCCGTGTCCGGAATTACGGTCGGGGCAGCCGCCGGCAGCACCGGGCTGCTGGAACTGACTGGAAACGCGATGGTGGATTCGGATCATCCTCTGAGGGTCAACGAAACCGGAACCGTGGCCATTGGTCCCGGAGCCACACTGGACATAAATCACAATGTGACCGTGAACCGCGGTTTGGTTACCAGGACCGGAGGCAGTTTCCTTATCGGCCAGGACAGGACGCTGCGCATTGAGAATGGCGGGCGGGTTCGGTTCAGCGGCGCTGGCGGAAACCACGTGCAAAGCGAACGGGCCACATTGATTGTCTCGGGAGCAGGATCGGAATTTGATTTGACCGGGAATCTGCAGTGGGAGGGGGGCAATACCCTGCTTACTTTCCTTCAGGCAACAGCCGGAGGCCGCCTGAGTTGCGGCGGATCGATGCACCTCGCAAAAAACAACACTGCCGTGAACATGGATGTGACTGGCGCAGGCTCGGAAATACGGACCGGAGCGAATTCTGCGAGCGAGTGGCAGGCTTTCGTGCAGTTGCGGAACGGAGCGACGGCGACGCTGGGCGCCCTGCGCATCGCCGATGTGGATTTCAATGAGTTTGCCTCCGGCTCGCTTCGGGTAAGCACCGGAGCCACCGCATCCATCGGCAACCTCACGGTGGCCACCCCCCTGGATAACAATCACGGCACGGTCGAAGTGCGGGACAGCGGCAGCCGCATCAGCCAAACCGGAGCCTCCACTCTGACGCTGGGCGCATTGTTCCAAAGCACCGCCACCCTCAGCGTGCTGGATGGCGGGGTCTTTGAAACAGGCGCCGGGGATGTGCTGGTGAATGAAACGGGGACCATCGAAATAGCAGGAGGCACCCTGCGGGTGAACGGGCTGCTGACGAAGAAGGGGACGCTGAACTTCGACCATGGCGCCCTGGAACTGCTGGGACCTAACAGCCTGACCATCGGCACCGGCGGCCTGCTGGGGGCGGAACTGACTCTGGAGCCGGACCGGGAACTGACTGTGGCCAATACCACAACGGTGGCTCCCTTCCGCACGCTGACACTGAACGGCGGAACGTTGACCACCGGCGTCCTGGATAACAGGGGCACGGTGGATTTCCGCAAGGGACTCCTCGCCATCACAGGGACCGATGGCTACACCACGGCGGGGGGAGCTCTGGGCTCACAGCTTCTGCTGGGACCGGGCGCGGACTTCGTTGTATCCCATTCGGCCTCCATCAGCGCCGGCACATCCGTCACCGTCGATGGCGGCAGGTTTGAAGCCGGGACGCTGCTGAACGCCGGGCTCGTTGATGTCAGGACCGGGTCCCTGCAGCCGCAGGATTTCACAAACCAGAATGGCGGCCAGCTTTTCACCTCGCGCACGGTGCCGGTTTCCAATAACCTGACAAATCAAGCCGGCGGCCGGATTACCCTGCAGGACGGCACGGGCGGGATCAGCGGGGCGGCGGGTTCCTTCCTGAATCAGGGGCTCCTGAATGGAGACGGCACGGTCTTCAAAGCCTTCACCAACGCGACCGGCGGCGAGGTGCGGGCGGAGAACGGCAAACTGCTC
>JANNVM010001103.1:0-7264 GCA_031414455.1 Verrucomicrobiota bacterium | reverse complement strand
CGTTCGAGGCGCATGAGATTCAGTTCCCGCTGCACCTGGACAGGGACTGGAAGCGCTACCGGGATGCGGCGATCGTCCACTGCGTGGGGGGGACGAATCTGGAGAAGATCGAGTTTATGTTCGGGCTGTACATGCAGCGGTTTTTCTATGATCCGGCGTGTACGCTGCTGAATGTGGTGGAAATGTAGGGAAGTGCGGCAGTGCGGAGGGGCGGAAGTGCGGAAGTTTTTCTGTTACATCGAATGCATCCACACCGCCACACCGCCACACTCCCTCACTCCCTCACTCCCGCACTTTCCCAATGAACTTCTCCGCCACCTTTCCTAACATATACCTGCTGAACCTCTCGCGGCGGCAGGACCGGCGCGTGCGATGTGAGGAGTTGTTTGCGGAGCACGGGTGGAGCGTGAAGCGGCAGCCGGCGGTGGATGTGCGGCGGCTGGAGTCGGCGCGGGGGTTTGAAGGGCCGGGTCGTTATGCGCACGCGGTGAGCACGCGGATGATCCTGCGCCGGGCGGGTCGGGCGAAGGCGGAGGCGGTGTTCATATTCGAGGACGATGTGATGCTGCATCCGGCACTGGAGGAGCGGCTGGCGGAAATCGAACTGCCGGATGACTGGGGGATTTTTTACCTTGGCTGTCAGCATCATGAGCGGCCGGAGGTGGTGTCGCGGGGACTGGTGAGGGCGACAGCGCCGCTGGACACACACGCATGGGGCGTGCGGGCGGAGTATTTCCATAAAGTGCGCCGGGCGCTGGCGGGGAAATACTGGCCAGCGGGAGGCGTGATCCCGGCGGCGGATATTCTCCTGGCCGAACTGGGACGACGGGTGACGGCCTACGCGGCCTATCCGAATCTCGCGTGGCAGGCGGTGGAGATGAGCGATCTCGCAGGCGGCACCTACGGGAACTACGATGACGACGGCACGCAGCGCCATGCGCTGGGCTGTCTGCACGGTGTGACGGCGGAGGCGCTGGGCGGCGCGGCTCATGCGCCGGCGAAGGAGGAGGCACAGCGCCAACATGCGTTCATCTGGCCGCCGGCGATGCAGCGCGTGCTGGCGCCGCCATCAGTGCCGGAGACGGCGGTGCCGCCCCTGGGCGCGGACGACCGGGTGGCGTTCCTTTTCCTGACACGGAATATGCACAACCATCCTGACATTTGGGAGGAATACTGGCGCGGGCATGAGGACCGCATCGCGGTGTATGGTCATGCCAGGGAGCGGCACTATCTGATGCTGCCGGGCCGCGGCGGCTGGCTCGCGGCGGCGCAGATCGCGGAGCATCTCCCGACGGAATGGGGGGACCTCTCGCTGGTGCGGGCGCAGTTGGCGCTGCTCCGTGCGGCGCTCGCGGACCCGCGGAACCGGTTCTTTGTGTTCGCATCGGAGAGTTGCGTGCCGGTGCGTCCGCTGCGGGATCTGCTGCGCCTCGTTTCGCTGGACGGCCGCAGCCGGTTCCGGGTGGAGACGACGGATGAATTGCTCGAACGTCAGCCCTTCAAGGCCGCGCGGGCGACGCCGGAGTCGCGCATTCCCGCAGGCCAGTGGCGGTTTCATTCGCAGTGGATGCTGCTCAACCGCGAGGCCGCGGAACTGATCGCAGCCAACGCCGCGCTCCTCGAATGCTTCACGGGCACACACGCGCCTGACGAATGCGCCTTCGGCACCTTGCTTCACGCGGCCGGTTATCCGCTGGAGAAAAAAGTGGCGGCTCAGGACGTGACGTGGTCGCTCTGGCCGTCGCTGGTCTCGCCGCATCCGGAAACGATCACACAGGTCACGCCGGATCTGTGCGGCGACATCGCGGGCAGCGGCGCTTTCTTTGCGAGGAAGTTCAGCGCCGGCAGTGCCCTCCGTGATTACGGTCTGCACCGGGCGGATTAGCTGTTAGTGAGGAGTCGGGCGCTGGCAGCTATCGGGACGGGACCGGCTGCCTCTATTCACTCGAGGAGATCCCGATGGGCTACCCCGGATGTGAATTCGGCCTGAAGATCCTCCAAAAACCAACCCCGCACGGAGTCACTTTGCGGCGCAATGACCGCCGCCGCGGGCACCGCCGCCCGGGGGGCGGGCCGTTGAGGCCCTGCCTGCAGAGTGGCCGTGGATGTTCGATCGGAGAGCCCGGCCACCCCTGCTGCCACGATGCCAGCCAGCAGCACGGCACACCAGCGCGATCTCCGGGCGGTAACTGTGTTGAAGGCAACCGGGTTGGACAGTCGCGGGACGGCCTGCTCCCGGGCGGCCGTGCACGAAGGCGCGGAAACGGATCCCTCCCGGCGACGCCGTGGGGTTGCTCTCCCGCCGGATCCCCCTCCGGAACTCAAAATGTGAGGATCCGCCACCATCATTTTCCTCATGATCTCCAGGGGCTCGGGATGGGTGCGGGGGACCGGCATGGCGACAGGTTGCGGCGGCGCTGCCGGCTCGTCCCTGCCGGTACTCGTCAGATCCGTGCCCAGCAATTCCGGAAACGCCGGAAGGGGCATCAGGCCGTTTACAACTTGCCTCCGCGGCGGTGCCGCCATCGCCGCGTGAGTCTCCGCAGCCACCGGCCGGACCCAGGCCAAATACAGCATAACACCGGCCTCCACTGCCCGCCAGTCGGGGCTCTCAGCGCCGGACGGGGCGATACAGGTGGCCTCCAGCATATCCTTGATTCGACTGACAATCCTTTCCGGAGGAATCTCTTTTTGCAGCCCTTCAATGATGGCGGCAGCTGCCTGCGGTCCGGGATTGGAGCTGGCGAAGGTAGGGACACTGGAGAATCTGGACATGCCCCAACCTCACGCTTCACCCGCCGTGGGGGCAAGGATGCTGCGGCGACAATCCTGTGCATATCCTCCGGGGGGACGGGCACGGATCTGTAACAGTCAGGTCCGTGAACGTTTCGTAACACTTGCGGGGCGCGAGACGTTAAGAAGACGTATATCGCCAGGGCCTCACGGATTCGTCCACATCGTCTGCTCGTCCTGCCAGCGGGTGCGCACGACATCATCAATGACAACGAGTTTGCCCGTGGCCGCGGCCTCGAAGCGCAAATAGACGAGGGCGGCCTGCCACTTGTCGCCCTGGACGAGGCTGGCCAGTTGCTGGCCCTGCCGGCCGCTCCGGCTGGCGTAGCCGAGGAGTGCCGGCGCACCGCTGCGGTGCTCGACTTCGTAAGACTGCCAGCCCTCCCTGGTGTAGCTACCCTCGTATTTCTCCACCTGGCGCAGGCGGACACGGAGGGATTTCGGTGAGGTCGGGCGGGTGCGGCAGAATTCCTCCCACGGAACTTCGCCAAAGGCCACGAAATTTTCCCAGTCAATGCGGCAACCGTTGTCATCCTCCCCCATGACGATGGTGACCGTGCGCCCCGCGGTATCCCTGAAATTTAAAGGCAGCCATGTTCCGTGAAGGCCGGCCACAGGTTCGCCAACACCCACCTCCGAAAGCTGCGGATTGCTCCCCTGCATGGCCCCGTAGAACTGATTCATCCGGTCGGCCGCGCGGCCGGGATCGAGCACGAACGGAAGGCGGTCCTCAATCGTCCGGGCGGCGAGGAATCCCTCCACCGCGGCGCGCCCGCGGGCGACCCGGTCACTGGCGCTGATCATCACCATTTTTTCACCCGGGCCGGCAGTCCCTTCGCGCGCACCGAACGAGCCGAAATAGCGCACGACCGCAAGCCCCACCAGCGACAGGGACAAGACCGTGAATACGATGAAGCGAATACTGACGCGGTCAAAAACATCAAGCCACTTGAGCGGTGAATGGGTGTAAATGCCGTCGAGCACCCGGAAAAGCCGGTTGGGACGGTAGTCGGGGGCCGCGTGCGGATGGATCTTGCCGAACTGCATCGATTCATGGTCAATTTTACCCATGTCCACGGCCGATTCGGCGCGCGTCTGGTCGAGGGCGGCATCCGCGGCGTAGGTGGTTTGCGGGCGGGTCATGAGCCGCTTGAAGTTAGGACTCACGGCACCAGTACGCTTTTCGAGCGGCTTCTTTTTGGACGTGCGGGGCTCGGCTTCTTTGGCCCCGGACGAAGGCGGATCAGGGACCCGGGGAACATCGCTGGAGGGACCCTGGCGTGAGTCGCGCAGAGGCAGGGAAATCACCGGAAGCTCCAGGAAATCGTCGCCGAATTCGACACCGCTGCCGTTCTCCTCTGGCGGGCGGTGCGGGGCGGCCGGCTGGCCATGGACGCGGCTGGAAGCACCTGTCGCCGGTGTGGCAGAATTTTTTTCGCTGGGAATGTCCATGAGACGGAGACGGGGGAAGAGCTTCGAAATTACTCCGGTCCGCCGGGGAATCAACTCTGTTCACCGCTGCGGCGCGGACGTGGCCGGGGAGCCGGGGCGGCTTCGCGCAGGGAACGTGTCAGGCTCTGCTTGAGTTTGTCGAGCACCCCGTTGATAAAACGTCCGCTCTGCTCGCCACCGAAGCGCTTGGCGATTTCGATGGCCTCACTGATCGCCACCACGGGCGGAACGGTGTCACAGTGGTGCATTTCAAAAAGGGCCACGCGGAGAATGTTCCGCTCCACGCCGCTGAGACGGCTGAGGCTCCAGTTCTCCAGCACGGCCACGATGAGGGCGTCCAGCTCCTCCATGTGCGCGAGCACGCCCCGATAGAGTTCCTCCGCATGAGCGCGCACCCCGCGGTCTGCATTGTGGAGCTTGAAAAACCCATCAATATCGTGCTCGCCCTCGCCCGGGGTGAATTCCCGGCTGAAGAGAAGTTGCACGGCGGTCTCCCGTCCTTCGCGCCGCTTACTCATCCTCCACCTTCGCCTTTGGCAGCGGATACGCCGTGTGCAGTTTTGTGAACAGTTCCGCCATGTTCAGCGCCGCGCGCGCCGCCTCCACGCCGCGGTTCATGCGATCGCCAAAGCAGCGCTCCCGGGCCTCCTGCTCGCTGTTGACCAGCAGCACCATGTTAATCACCGGCGTGAGATGCCGGGTGGCCATCATCTGGAGTTCCTGTGCCACCGCGGAGGTAATGAGGTCCGCATGGCCCGTCTCGCCGCGGATGACAACACCGAGGGCGAGGATCACATCGGCATGGGTGTGCTGGAGCACGTACTCGGCGCAGACGGGAATCTCCCATGCACCCGGCACCCGGTAGAGCGGCACGCTGGCCGCGGGCATGATACTGAGGAGTTCGCTCTTCGTGGACTCCAGCAGTCCGTTCATGCACGTTTCGTTGTACATGCTGGCAATAATCGCAAAGGTCTTGCGCGGGCCAATGAGGCGGGGTCTGCGGGGGAGAGTTTGGGAGGCCATAAGGGAAAATCGGGGCTGATCATGCGGGCGCACCCGCAGAGACGCAACTGGTTTGCCCGGAAAAGACCGGAAGGCGGCTGATGCCCGCGATTTCTCATATGACAAAGCGAAGAAAAATTCCACACTGCCGCTCCCGTCATCCGCTCCTCTCATGACACTACGCTCGTTCGCATTCGCCCTCCTCGCCGCTCCCTCATTCGCCGCCGGGGCTTTTCCGCCGCTCAACTCCCCGCCCGGCACCAGCGGCCGCGGCGCGGCTCTCCATCGGACGATGTCGCTCCTTGAGTCCTCCGCCGTGGAAAAGAAGAACACCGTGCGCATACTCTTTTACGGACAGAGCATCACCGAACAGTCGTGGTGGGAGCAGGTGAAAGCGGACCTCGTGAAACGTTATCCGCTCGCCAAACTCGAGATCGAAAACCGCGCCATCGGCGGCCACAGTTCCCAGCTCCTCTGCAAAACCGCCGAGGCTGACCTCTATCCGTTTTACCCCGACCTCGTCATCTTCCATGTCTATGGCGCGCACGACCGCTACGAGGACATCATCCGCCGCCTCCGCGAGCGCACCACGTCCGAAGTTCTCATTCAGACGGACCACATGGCCGCCAAAGACGCCATGGATGAAATCACCGACCCTGGCAAACTCGCACCGGCGCAGTGGAACCCGTGGATGAACTATTCCTTCCTGCCCGCCACGGCGAAAAAGTACGGCTGCGAACTGCTGCCGCAGCGCGACCTCTGGAAGCAATACCTCCGCGAAAACAAACTCGAACCCCGCGTGCTGCTGAAGGACGACGTTCACCTCAACGATCACGGCTGCTTCCTCATGGCGGAAATCGTGAAGACCGCGCTCGTCGCGCTGCCGCCGGGCGGTGACGCTGAAAAGAAGTCGGTGAGCGACATCAATCTGACTGCGGCTTCGTGGAACGACGGGAAGCTGAAAATGGAATTTGAAGGCAACCGCGTGGACGGCGTTTTCGGCGGCGCACGCACCGCAGGAGAATCCGCGACGGACGCCGTGCTGAAGATTGACGGCAAAGATCCGCGCGACATCCGCCAGCTCTACACTTTCACCCGCACCAGCGGCTACAGCGGCACCAACTGGCCCTGCCTGCTCCGCGTCCAGCGCGGACCGGCGCAACTCCTGGAGGAGGAATGGACCGTCACCCTCGCCAATGCCTCGGACGACTATAAATCGTTCATCTTCTCCGTCACCGGCTCAAAGACCGGGCCGGACGGCCTCGGCAACGCCGAAAAGAAATTTGTCAGCAAATCCGGGCGTATCGTCATCGAACCCGGCGACTGGAATCTCCAGTCGTCCCGCAAGGTCTTCGCCCGCAGGCTCGACGACGGATTCCGCATCACATGGAAAAGCATCCCGCAGTGGGAAACCCTGCCGCTGCTGCGCGGCACTTTCTTTCAGGGGCTGAGCAACGGAAAGCACACGCTCGAACTCAGTGGTGCCGCACTCCAGGGCAGCGGCCTGACCGCGCTGCGCATTTACCGCCCGCCATTCCCGCAGACGGAGGACCCGGCGGCGGATGTTTCCGGAAAGTAAGGAGGCAGGGTGCCCGGTGCTCCGTGATCAGTGATCAGTGACCGGTTCGGTCAGGACATGGGTGCCAGCGAATAGAACGGCCGCATCCCTCCGACCATCGTCCCTCCTGCGACGAAGCCGCCCTTCACTCACGACAGGGTAAGCGGTGCGTGCGGCGGTTGCCAGCCGGTCCCTGCCTCAGTGGAGCCGGGCGCATGGGCCGGGAGCGCCTCTCCATGAGATGCTGAAAAGTCTCCGCGCCGGCATTCCGCCTTCAGCATTCTCCAAGACGGAAACCGCAGGCGTCTCATGCGGCGCATGGCCGTCTCCCAGTCGGACTTTTGTGCGGCCAGCGGGGCCAGTTCTGCATGGAGCCGCAGCAGGGTGTTGCGGCGGAAGAAGCGCCGCTCCTCGGTCATGATCATGTAGATCCCCCAAATCACCGCGATGATGGAAACG
>JANNVM010001102.1:0-9992 GCA_031414455.1 Verrucomicrobiota bacterium | reverse complement strand
AGTTGTCGTAGGGCACAGAGCCGGGCAGCGGTGTGGCGGCGCGGCGCAGGGCGTCCTGGTATTTCGCGCGGTCGGTTTCGCGGCGCGCGGCGGGTTCTTTATAACAATAAGGGCACGACTCGCCGGCGGCGTATTTCGGGGACGCCTGCTCTTCCGCAGTAAGCGGCGACTGACAAACGTAGCACTGCGTGCTGTCGGATTCCTCAAGGTGAGGATCGAGGCCGACCCGCTGATCGAAGACAAAACACTCGCCGTCGTAGTGCGCACTGCCGCAATCCTCGAAATACTTGAGGATGCCGCCGTCGAGCTGGAAGATTTTGCGGAATCCTTCGCGCTCCATGAACGGGCCGGCTTTTTCGCAGCGAATGCCGCCGGTACAGAACATGACGATCGGCTGATCCTTCATTTCCTCCGGCAGCCGGCGCACCGCGTCAGGAAACTGACGGAAGTGGTCAATGCCGGCAGGCAGCGCGCCGCGGAAGGTGCCGAGCTTGATTTCGTAGTCATTGCGGGTGTCGAGCAGCGTGACGGGCCGGCCTTCGTCGAGCCATTGCCTGAGTTCCCGCGGCGAGAGTTTCGGCGACGGGCGTGCGGCGGGATCGATGCCGTCCACGCCGAAGGAAATGATCTCCTTTTTGATCCTGACCAGCATCCGGCGAAACGGCTGGTTGTCGCTTTCGCTGAGCTTAACGGGAAAGTCCGCCAGTCCTGGCAGCTCCCGGAGCCGGAGAAGAAGCGCGTCGATGCCCCCGCGGTCCCCGGCGACAAAAAGATTGATGCCTTCTGTGCTGAGAAGGATAGTCCCCCGGAGGCCGCGGGTTTTACAGAGGGAAAGGAGTTCCTCCCGCAGCGGCTTGAGGTCCGTGAGGGGAGCGAATTTGTAGGCGGCGATGTTCGTGACGGCGAGCATGGAAGAGGCCCACCGAAGATGGAACTGCCGGGGACGAAACAGGAGAAAAACAACTCCGCAGGATGGAAAAGACCACTTTTTAAAATTTCCCGCAAGAATGCGCCTTGAAATTAATATTATCTCGACACCGTGGCCGCCTACTCTTAAACTAGCTGTATATTATGAAGACGCTCACTTTATTTTCATCTTCCCTCCTCCTCGCCGCTGCCATGCCGCGGGTTTCCGCCGTCGAACAACTGATCGTTGGCTGGGATCAGACTTGGAATTACTTCCAACCTATGGGAGCTGCCACTGATCCAGCGATCGCCGACCCGACGTGGAACACCACTTGGTTTACGACAGGCGTTTCGTTTGGTGCTGCTTCCACCGGTATTGCCGGGGACGCCACCACCTTTGACCGGGGCACGGGCGACGGCCCCTTTGGCTATGATGTCATTGAGTACATGACGAGCGCCGCTCCCGAATTCTCGAGTTTCGGGCAGACGCTGACCCAACCCGCCAGTGGCAGTCGGGGCGCAGCCTACTTCCGCACCACATTCACGACGCCTGCGAATGCCACTCCGTGGTCGAACATCCGGATTCGCATGTGCCTTGACGATGGTGCCTTGATCTACCTTGACGGCGTGCTCATTGCCCGGGTAAATAAGGCTAACAACACCGAGGCCTGGAATGCTTTCGCCACGGATACCACCGCCACCTTCAACGAAACGCTGGCCTCCGCAAACGATGAGGCTGTTATCCAATCCTTCGTCCTCAATGCGACAGGCACCAGCACCACGGCGGAATCCACGGTGGTAGTTCCCGTGCTCACCCTCGCGGGCGGATCCTCCCACATCCTCGCAGTTTCCACGCGCAATAACAACTTTACCAGTTCCGACATGTGTTTCGCCATGGAACTGCGCGCGGATGATGCGCCGCCCCTGGGGGTTACACCAGTGGCGACCAGCGTGGTGCGCTCTGACAATGGAACGCCGACAAACCCAAACGATGATACGGTGGGCTTCACTCTGAATGTCTCCGGGGTAGGAGCGTTGAGTCCTACATGGACAATCTCATCGCCCGCCGCGCTCGCCGGGACAAGCGGCTCCTACGGCGTTGATAAGGTTATTACCGGTGTGCCAATCGCTGAGTTCTCCGGAGCTGGACATACCATGGGCCTCACCGTGACAGATACCGGAAATCCCGGCGTCACCGGATCCGTTACGGTCACCGCGCCCTGGGCGACCCTCGTTCCGGTCGTTTCAAATGTCGCCCGCCAAGCCGGTCCGACCGCAGATCCGAGTGATGACACGTGGAGCTACTCGATCACAGTTAATGGTCAGTTTACCGGCGCGGGCTGGACTGCCGACAACCTGGCAATTCCGTCGGGATCCTACGGAGTGATCCAGAATATCGCCGGTCTCACCATCATTGCCACACCGACCGAGACGACCACTTTTGCGGACGCTGCCGATCCCACCGCAACAGTAACGATCACGGTGTCCGCCCCCCGTGTTATCGGCACGAAAAATTTTGGGACTGCACAGCCGCTGTTCTCCGACAATGGGGGAGTTCCCGTGGCGTGGGTCGTTGACGAATCGGCGAAAACTCAAACCATGAACAACGGAGGGGGCGCGCCCGCCAGGGTCTACCGCTCGGAGGTGATTAACCTTTCCGCCGTTGGCGACGTCACGTTCTCAGCGACCCTGCAAGTCGACGACATCTCCTCCGGCTTTGAGCCTGGTGATACCTTCAATGCCCAGCTCATCATTGATGGAAACACCGCCGCGCCGGTGAGTCTCATCACCGCCTACGACACGATCACTCCCCCGGATGGAGTATTGACCGGCGCTGAATTAACTCCGCTCACTCCGGGGCCACCCCCGGCTACCGGACCCGGCAGTTTCCCTTTCCCACTGAGCGCCGCCATCCCGGCCACCGCCAACTCAGTGCAACTCGTAATCTCCGGAAACAACGATTCCGCCAATGAAACCATGCTTGTGCAAAGCATCCTGTTCGTGACCACCGATAATACGGACAGCGACGGTGACGGACTGCCCGATTCCTGGGAAACCACCAACTTCGGCAACCTCTCGCAGAGCGCGACAGACGACTTCGATCAAGATGGTGCCAATAATGGCAACGAGTACGCTGCGGGAACGAATCCCACCAATCCTAAATCGCAGTTGGCAATCGTGAGCGTCGCTCCGGTTGTCGGGGGCTATCAGCTCACGTGGACGTCCGTTCCCGGGAAAGTCTATCGGGCTGATTACTCAACGGATTTGTCGTCCTGGACGGATGTCGGGGTGGATATTCCGGCGTCGGCAGGCAGCACCACCAGCGCCCCTTTGCCCGTCGGTTCTCCGGCACCAAGCCGGCTCTTCTCCCGGATTCGGATCAAATAAAGCCATCAGCCTCTTCCCTCCGGCATCGAATCAACCGGGCGACAACTCTTCCAAACCACAGGCGGTGCCCCTTTCCGGGGGCACCGCTTTTTTGTTTGTGCGGGCGAAATTCTCAGGCAGTGACGGCGCGCCGCACCGTCCGGCCGGTGATAGCCGTCAGGACGTGCCATGGAATTGTCCCGGCCAATGTTGCCACCTCCCCGGGGGTGATGCACTCGCTGCCCTGGCAACCGATGAGAACCACTTCTTCGCCGGGCGCGGGGGGCTCCGCGAAATCGCTGACATCAATCAGCATCTGATCCATTGTCACCCTGCCAAGCACAGCGCAGCGGCGGCCCCGCAGCAGGACGCTCGCGCCCTTTCCGGAAACCTGCCGTGGATAGCCGTCGCCATAACCGGCGGCGATGGCCGCGACCGTCATGGACCGCGGAGTGATAAATGCGCGGCCATAGCTGACGCCGTGGCCGGCGGGAAGGCAGCGCACGAGCGTGATGCAGGTCTTCCATGTGAGGACCGGGCGGAGCAGCATCTGGTATTCCGGGAGCGGAGAAACACCGTAGAGCATGAGTCCCGCGCGAACCATTTCTCCCGGTACCCGGGGATAGTGGAGAATGCCCGCACTGTTCGCTAGATGGGTGCGGAACGGGCCAAACTCCGCCCGCCACTCCACTGCCCGCGAGCGAAAGCGCTCTTCCTGGCCGCGTGTGAAGATCTCGTCTTCATCCGACGACGGGAAATGACTCGAGACGCTGTCGAGCGTCAGCGCCGGGCTCTCCTGCACCGCGCGCAGTACGGCGGCGGCGTCCTCTGGCAATGCGCCCATGCGGCCCATGCCGGTATCCACCACGACATGCACCGCCGTGCGTTTCCCGGCACTAAGCACCGCGAACTGCCTCACTTCCTCCACCGTGGAAACCGCGGGAATGAATCCGTGTCTGACAATTTCCGGCATCTCGCGGGCCAGCGCGGGACTGAGAATAAAAACAGGCGCCCAGCCGCCATCGCGGGCGCGCACGGCGTGCTGCTTTACCTCGAGGGCTTCTGAAAGACAGGCCACGGCGAAGGCGCCAATATCCTCCCGCAGCGCCGGCACCACCTGCGCAAGCCCATGCCCGTAGGCCCCGGCTTTCACCACGGCCATCACACATTCCGGTCCGCCGCCGGCGAGGCGCCCCGCCAACCCCGCATTGTAACGCAGCGCCCCGCTGTCAATTACGGCAACGCACCGGTCCCGTCCGGCATCCGGTGGCTGCGGCATCATAAAAGTTGACGCATCCGGATTTCCGCCGCGAGGAGCGCGGCCGCGTTGTTCCAGCCTGCGGCGAGGGCGGCGAGCTTCCCCTTCCCTGCCGCGCCCAGTTCCGCCGCGCAGTTCACCAGCATTGGCAGGCACCGGATGAGGTTGTCCACGATCGTTACCGTGGCCATCCGCGCTGTGCGCGAGAGCGGATTCAAATCAATCGTCACCACGCGTTTGCCGTTTTTGATCAGCGCCTCGCAACGGTCGCCGTCCTCCAGCGGCACACAAACAACATCCGCCACGTGAATGCCGTCCGGATGCACCCAGCGGCGGTTGTGGTCAATGTGCTCCAGGGCGTGCGTGCGTGACGGCATCAGAACTTTCTTCGCCCCGGCCTCCAGCAACGCCTGACGGATCGCCTGTTCGCGATCCGGTGATGTGTGGAAAATGTTCACCTCCAGCACCGCGCCGGTAATATTGGCGAGCGCCACAAGTTCCTCCACCGCCAGGGCGCAGGCATTGCCATTCACCGAGATCACCGGATGGCTCGCGGTGAGGAGCATCGCGCAGCCCGCCTCTACTGCGTCGGCGGCAAACCGATGCGTCACTTCCCCCAGCAGGTAATCGAACGCTTCACCTCGGCCGTGAGCGATAAGCCCGTGCAGAGAAGTGATGCCCCGCTCCACGCCCCGCACAATTTTCTCCCGCGCCATCAGTGACAGATAGCGCGGGTGAGAGGGAGGAACGTCGGAGGAGGGCATGAGGAGTCAGATGCAGGATGCAGGATGCAGAATGCTGAAGAGGAAAGCGGAATGATAAACGGGCCGGGAGTTCGGGCCTGATCATTCGTCGCTGCCACCCGTGCCGGGCTGACTCTCCGCCGCCATGTAATCACTGAGGCTGGCGGGCGCCACGACCATTCCCCGGGCCATCGCCAGCCAGGCACGGGCGCGGGCGTAGCCGGCTGGCTGCTGCTCCACAAGTGTCGCGGCGCGGGCCTGATCACCGGCGGCCTCGCGGCGGATGCCGTCCACGGGTTCACCGCGGGGCGGCGGATTGGAAGGGTCGAGGGCCATGCTGTCCTCCGAGGCCGCAAGGGCCACCGCTTCGAGGGCGGCGAGGCGTGCGGTGTTGTCAGGGATGCGGTCAACGAGGGCCAGACCCGCCGGCCAGTCGCCGCGGCGCTGCACCACGGCGGTCGCCAGAGACTGCAGGGTGACGGCATCCGGCGTGACGGAGGCGGCATCCGTCAGGGCGGCGGCGATGAGCGCGTTGGCACCCGCGGCATTGGATTGATTGAATGTTTCGTCGGCGGCAGCGAGCAGCAGCAGGATGCGGGCAGCGGCAGGCTCCACTTCGCGAACCGTCTTCGCCGCATCTGCCAGCGAAGTCGTGACGTCGTCCCACAGCAGCGCGAGGGAAAACTGCCGGGCCAGCTCGAGGAGTGCCGTGCTGCGGGCGGGCGCATCGGGAATGGCGGCGGCGGCCTCGCGGGCCAGTTTGAGGGTGCCGTTGGCCGCGGCCGCGGCGGCGGCGGTGTCAGGCTCGTTTGAGTTGCGCTGCGCAGCCGCAAGGGACATCAGGGCCGCACATTTCTCCGCCGGCGAAGCCGCGGCATCCGCCTCCGCGCGGTACTTGGCAATGATTTCCGCCGCCGGCCACGGTTTGTCAGGGAAGAGCAGTGAGTTGATCTCCAGTTTCCGGCGGAGGGCGGCGTCGCTGATGAGGGGCAGCAGCGTGCGCAGGTCAATCACCCGTCCGTCGGAGAACCGCGCGAGTTCCTCCCAAAACGGCGACTGTTCTGCCGGCGGCAGGGCCTTGATCGCGGCCATGGCAGCATCCGGGCCGTCGGCGATGGTCAGATTGATCCGCGCGCCGGCAATTTCACGGCGCACGGCGGCCGCTTCGTCCGCGGGCAGCCCGGGCAGTTCCTTTTCGACTTCCGCGAGAAGCTCCCGCGCCTTTTGCTGTGAGTCAACATCGGTGCCGGCGATGCGCTGCGCGAGGGTGACTTTTTGCAGAGCCGACTTCGCCTCCGGCAGCGCCGCATCGGCAAATCCAAGCACGGCGAGCTGCGCAAGGATCCCGGTGCGCACCACCGCGCGGTGCGCGGGATCGTCCAGTAAATCCGCCAGGCCGATCGCTTCACCGAGATCCTTCGGATCGCTCATCAGGAAACTCTGCGCCACCTGCTGCACCGCACATTTTTTGATCAATGGATCGCTGACGTGCTTCGCCGTGGCCACCGCCTCCTCCATCATTTTGCCGCTGCTTTGAAGAATGGCCACCTCCATGAGATCGAAATCAATGACCTGCTGTTCGACGCGGCTCGCGGGACGCGGCTCCTCCATGGCCCGGGCCACGAGTTGTCCCGCATTCTCCTCCTCCCACGGACGTGACTTGGGCCGGAACCACCAATAGAGAAACCCGAGACACAGAATCGCGGTGATGGCGATGCCCAGCCAGCTTTCTTTCTTTTTACCCAGTCTCATGGTTTCAGGTTCTTCGTATCTGGTTTCACCGTTCGCATCCCGGAGCGCAAACCAGAGACGTGAAATCCGTAACCGGAAACCGGAATGTCACCGCACGAAGAGTTCCGGAGCGCTTTCGACCGCGAAGAGGTCCACGGTCGCTTTTCGGCCTTTGAGTTCGTGAGTGCCGAGTGCGCGGCAGTGCCGCGGGCCTTCTTTCCAGCCCTTGAGAAAGTCACTGCTGACAAGCACATCGCTGCCGAGGCTTCGAGTCAGGGCCTGAATGCGGAAGGTGGTGTTCACTGCATCGCCGAGCATGGTCAGGCCGCCCTGGCCGAGCTGGCCCCACGAGACTTCACCGAGATGCAGCGCGACGCCGCTGGTGAAGTTCATGCCATAGCGCTCGAACGTCCACTTCATCTCCTCCTGAATGAGATCGCAGCTCTCGCGCAGATAGTGCGCGGCGCTGAGCGCCCACTTGCGGGCGTTGACGCTGGTATCAGTCCAGTAGGCAAGAACCGCATCCCCGATGAATTTATCAATCGCCGCACCGTGTTCGGTGAGCACCTGATCGCAGTAGCCATACCAGCTTCCGATCGCCTGCGCGAGTTCGTCATGGGGAATGACTTCGCTGAGACGGGTGAAACCCTTGATATCACTCACCAGAATAATCATGGGCACGACCTGCATGTCGGTCTGGGCTCTCTGGTCCTCCTCTCCGGGGCGCTGGAGATCAAAACTGTATTCAAAGTCGCAGATACGGATGACGTCGCCGCCCTCAAGCAGCCGTACGGTGGTGACGCGTTCGCCGTTCACGTAACTGCCGTTGAAGCTGCCGAGGTCGTAAAACCAGTATTGCCCCTCCTCCTGACGCCGGATCATGGCGTGCCGGCGGCTCACCCGGTTGTCCGGCAGGCAGATCGTGCTCTCCTGCTTCCGTCCAAAGATAGCGATCTCCGGCAGGACGACTTCGGTGCCGTCCGCCCGGTTCACCAAGGTGGCCTGGATTTCGGATTCGCTCATGAGATTCAGCCTGCCACCGCTCCTCAGGGACCGGTGCCGGTATTTTTCAGGGGATAGTAGAGAAGTGGAGGCGGAATGGAAAGAATCTGCTTCAAAGATCATGCGGGGGACGCGGGGGGACGCGAGGGAACGGGAAAAAGGGATGAGAGTTGGAAGAAAAAAGGTTTGGAAAAGGAGCGACGGTCACCGTTCCAGCGTCGCGGAGGGCAGAAATTGTTCCGCGGAGAAGCGGATTTCGTGCCGCATGCCGCACCGGATTCTGTGCTCCGAATCCCTAACGCCAGCCCATTCCTTCCGTCAAGCCGGCAACCGGTTCCCGATCGAAACATTTTCGCCGCATTGCTCCGGCGGGAGGCACCCGGTGCCGCAGAAGCCCGAATCAGGCCGCAAATGCCGGAATATTACCTTGCCCGCGGCACGCCGCCTGCGTAGAAGTTTGCCTGCAAGTTCATCAGTTCCAATTTTTCAAAGTATGCGTATTCCGGCTCTCATCGGCTGCTCACTCTACGGTCTTACGGCTGTAGCCAGCGCCAGCACCACCGCTCACGTGCTCTCCGGAGGCAGTTTCTCCCAGAACTGGACGAATATCGACCTGATTACGACTAATGACGACTGGAGCGGTATTCCCAGCATCATGGGATACCGGGGCGATGATGCGACTGCCCTAACGGGTGTCGATCCTTCCACCCTCGTCGCGAATTACTCCGCGGTGACGGATGTGAACGCCAACCAAACGACGCCAAACACGTTTAACACAGGGGGAGTTACGGAGTTTCAATTGACGGACCCCGTGGTGGCACTCACCGGGTCGGGCACCGCGGATGCACCCCACCTTGTCCTCTATCTTGATGCGACGGGCATGCAGGCGATCACGATCAACTACGATCTGGTGGATATTGACGGTTCCACTGACAACTCGGTTCAGCCGGTCGCCCTGCAATACAGGCTGGGAGGGACCGGCAACTACACCAATCTCAGCATGGTGGCCGATGCCTCTTCGGGGCCCAGTCTCACCGGTGCGGCAATTCCCGTCAGCGCGATCCTTCCAGCCGGTGCGGACAATCAGTCGCTTGTGGAGATCCGTATCCTGACAACGAATGCCGCCGGCAACGATGAATGGATCGGCGTGGACAACATCAGTGTCTCGGCAACTCCGGTTATTCCCGAACCTGCTTCCGCGGGACTTCTTGCTCTGGCCGGCATGGCGATGCTCCGCCGCCGGCGCTGAGAAATCCAGGTCCGGCCGCGCATGTTCAGGCCAGCAATGCCTTCACCACGCGGCCATGCACGTCGGTGAGGCGATAGTCGCGGCCATCGTGGCGCCAGGTGAGGCGCTCGTGATTCAGGCCGAGCTGGTGGAGGAGCGTGGCGTGCAGGTCGTGCATGTGTACTTTGTCCGCGATCGCGCGGTGGCCCCATTCGTCCGTCTCGCCGTGAGCGTGGCCTGACTTGAAGCCGCCGCCCGCCACCCAGACACTGAATCCGCCGGGATTGTGGTCGCGCCCGGTGCCGTTCTTCTCCGCATAGGGCGTGCGCCCGAATTCCCCGCCCCACCACACGATGGTATCGTCGAGCAGCCCGCGCTGTTTGAGATCTGCGAGCAGGCCGGCCACGGGTTTATCCACCGCCCGGGCGTGCTCACCGTGTTTCGGCATATTGCTGTGCTGATCCCACGCGGGATTGTTGGAATTGTCGCCGTAGTTCACCTGAATGAACCGCACGCCATTCTCCGCCAGCCGCCGCGCGAGCAGGCACTGGCGGCCGTAGTTGTCGGTCTCTTTTTCGCCAATGCCATAAAGCGACTTCACGTGCGCCGGCTCGTTTTCAATATCCACCACCAGCGGGGCCGCGCTCTGCATGCGCCATGCGAGTTCGTAACTTTCCACGACGGCTTCCATCGCCTCATCTCCCGGCTGTGCGCGCAGTTGTTCGGCATTCAATGCCTGAAGCAACTCAAACTGCCG
>JANNVM010001101.1:0-2481 GCA_031414455.1 Verrucomicrobiota bacterium | reverse complement strand
CCATGAGCTTCTCGACGCGCTCCGGAAAATCCGCTGCCTGCTGCGGCTGTCCGCCCATGCGCAGCGCCTCGCGGGCGGACCACAGAAGTGTCAGGCTGTATTCATTGGCCGCCAGTGCCGGCTTCACGGCCTCGCGGGCTTCGTCGTACCGGCCTGTTGCCAGAAGGGATTCGATTTTCAGGCGGTGCCAGCTCGCGTCCTCTGCATCCTCTTTGAGGGCCTCCTCTGCGGCGGCGAGCGCCTGCGCAGCCTCGCCTTTGCGCAGCAGCGCGAATCCCTCATCCGTCCCCGCACCGCGCAGTAGCGGTATGGTCAGGAAAAGCAACGCCGCAAGGCGACACGCCTCCCATCTTCTCCTGGAAGAGAAGAGTGTGATGAGGCGGATGAGATCAATGGTCACGCATTGCGGAGGGTGAAGACGGCGGGCCGCGGCTCAACTCCTCATTTGCGTCACGGGGCGATTACCTGTCGCCGGATGAACTGCCCCCCGCGGCGTTCTTGAGCGGTCTTTTGACGATGTAATTCTCTGAAACCACTGATCCGCCTTCGGTCACCGTCCGTTTCATGACGCAGCCACTGGAAAAGAGGAGAGTCAGGCCGCAGAGAAAACCAAGGCAGAGGGGCAAACGATTCTTCATAGGCGACCGGTTTACGCGCAGGGCAGGGGAGAGTCAACGCCGGGCTGCCAGGGAAGTGCCCGCCTGTGGGAGGGAAGTCAGGCAGGAACTGCCCTATTCCCGGGCCAGAAGCAATTTGCCGCTGGCGGAAGACCGGGCATCATGGCCGGGCCTCACCGCTATTCCTATGAATGTGCATCACCTTGAACTCTTTTATTACGTCGCCCGACACGGCGGGATCAGTGCCGCGGCGCGCCGCATTCCCTATGGCATCCAGCAGCCGGCAATCAGTGCGCAGATCCTGCAGTTGGAGGATTCACTCGGCACCACGCTTTTTTACCGCCGCCCGTTCAAACTTACCAATGCCGGCGAGGCGCTCTACGCCTTCATCGAATCCTTCTTCGCTGGCCTGCCCGATGTCGCCAGGAAGCTGCGCGGTGGCATCGAAACCCGGCTGCGCATCGCCGCGCCGGAAACCGTGCAGCGCGAGTATCTGCCCGCGGTCCTGAAGGCGACGCGCAAGCTCTTTCCCGGCCTCAATTTTACGCTGTCGTCCGGGCGTCTTGAGATGATAGAAAAACAACTCCTCTCGCAGGAAGTGGACATCGGCATCGCCTCGCTCATCGGGAAACGGCCCGAGGGAATCCGTCAGCGTGAACTGGTGCTCCTTCCCATGGCCCTGCTGGTCCCCGAGCGCTGCGGCTTCACGACGGCGGAAAATATTTGGAAGCGCGACCGCATTGATATGCCGCTCATCACTATGCCCGGCGAAGAGCCGATCTGCCGGCTGTTCCAGCAGGAATTGCGGCGGCGGAAAGTGGACTGGTATCCGAGCCTCGAACTCGGTTCGCTGGAACTGGTGGGCCGGTATGTGGTCGAAGGATACGGCACCGGTCTCATCACGGATGTCCCGACCGCCCGACTTCCCGGTACCCGCGTGCTCCCCCTGCCAGGATTTCCCGCCGTGCCCTACGGCGCGATGTGGACGGCCAATCTTTCGCCGGTGGCGGAGGCATTCATCGCGGAGGCGGAAACCCTGGCACGGAAACTGGCGGGGCTGTGACGGGGACGGGAGGGAAAGAGAGAAGGAGAGAAGGAGAGAAGGAGGGACGGAGGGACGGAGAGAAGGAGGGACGGAGAGAAGGAGGGACGGAGAGAAGGAGGGACGGAGAGAGCCGAGGTGTCACACGCGGGACTCAATCGTTCACTTCGAACTTTGTCACTCGTCCAGCTTCGATTGAAAACACCCACTCACAGGCAACCCAGCCGGTATCGAACTGATAAGTTATCGAGGCCGAGTCCTCCCATCCGGGCTCAGAATCTCCAACGACTTCTTTAAATTCAGGTGCTGTCCGGCCAACGGGATTCCACAATTTTAGCAGGCTGTCGAATTCTTGAGCAGCATTCTCTGCTTCCTGGCCGTTTCGTCGTTCCAGAGCGTGACGGAAAGCTGCCTTAATGACCAACAGTTTCCCGTCATCGGCGTTAACCCCGGATTGCCGTTCCTTGAAGCAGTAAAACCCAAAGATCACCAAGCCGCAGAGTACCATGAGGTGAATTCTCTTTGCAGCGACAGCGATGCTCATGGCGCGCATTTCACCGGATTCCGGACCGACAGTCAAGATTGTTGTCAGATAGAGCGAAGTTCCAGGCGCGCCGCAGCCGCAGCCCCGCAGGCGCCGGCCATGTCGCCGAGCTGGGCAGGGATGAGGGGAACGCTTCGGCCGTCGAGCAGCCATTCCATTTCATCGAGCGCGGCGTTGAGCGGCGTGAGGAGTTGATCGCCAGCAGCCATGATGCCTCCGCCGAGGATGACGGCCGCAGGATCAAGAACGTTGATCAGGCTGGCAATGCCGGCGGCGAG
>JANNVM010001100.1:0-2202 GCA_031414455.1 Verrucomicrobiota bacterium | reverse complement strand
GCTCTGCCCGGTCGATTATCACCGGTTTCATTTTCCCTGCGCCGGCACGCCCGGCACCCCGCGGCTCATCAACGGCCCGCTGTATTCCGTAAATCCCATCGCCCTGCGCCGCCGGCTTGCTTACCTCTGGGAGAACAAGCGCGCCATCACCGAATTGACGACGCCCAGCCTCGGCTCCGTGCTCCTCATCGAAGTCGGCGCGACCAATGTCGGCAGCATCATCCAAACCATGACACCCGGCGCGCCCGTGGCGAAAGGCGACGAAAAAGGCTGCTTCAAGTTCGGCGGATCGAGCACGATCACCCTCTTCGAGCCGGGCAAAGTGAGACTCGCCGCGGATCTCATCGCGCACAGCGCAGAGCAGCGGGAGATCTACGCTCGCATGGGCGAAACGATGGGCTGCGACAGTGTGAATTGAGCGTGCGGGAGCAATCTCCACCGGAAGTATTTTAGGATTCCGAGGAATATCTTGACTCAACAAGCGTCTGAGTCACAGTTGCCGCTCATGTCCCGATTCGCCAAACAACTTCTGATGATCCTCGCCGTTCTGGCCGTGGGGACTGCTCAGGTGTTTGGCATTGCCCGGGGTTTTCTGTGTGAATGCTCCGGACAGCCGGTGCAGGCGGAGACCGCCGTTTGTGAGCCCTCGCAGTGTCACCCGGGCAGCGGGCATCACGATCACGACCATGATTGCCCGGGTGATGATGATCCACTGGATCACAAGCACAAGGCTGCCTCTGAGAGCATCAAGCTCGTGACGCCGGCTCCGGTGACATTCGATCTCCCGATAATCGTGGAGTGCGATCTTTCGGAAATGATCGCCCGGTGCGTGCAATTGTCCCGGGAGACGGCGGAACATAAAGCTAAGTTGCGCCCGCCGGATGATACCGGGGGGAGCCCGCCTGCCGCGATCATGGTGGCGGAGACTGTGGTGATGCTGGTTTGAGTAACGGAACGCATAACGCGCGGCCCTGACGGCTGTCGCGAACCTGCAGGCAATGCGCGACGCGCTGCGCTTTTTTCCAACTCAAACTGTCCATGATCATGTGTCATAAAATCATCTTTCTCATTCTGGCGATCAATGCCACCGGGCTGCACGCGGAAACCCTCACCATTGAGGGTGCCGTTACGCGTGCGCTGCGCTCCAATCCCGATCTCGCAGCCGCCCGGTGGAGTATCGAAGAGGCACGCGGACGGCTCATCCAATCGGGGAGGCTGCCCAATCCCGAACTGGAGTCCGAACTGAAACCCAATGTCCGCGGGCGGGAGTTTTCGTTCAGCGCGGGCTTCATGCAGAAAATTCCGGTGACGAAACGCCTGCACCTGGAGCGCGCCATTTCGCAGGCTCAGTTAGCGCAGGCGGAAGCGGAAGTGCTCGATGCCGGGCGACTGGTTTCCGCTCAGGTCCGCACGGCGGCGGTTAAACTTCTGGCGCTGCAGGAGCAGAAGGCACTCAAGGAAAAGCAGCGCGCCAACAGTCTCAAGCTGGCCGAGGAGGCGGAGCGCAATGCGCAGAAGGCAGAGGGTTCAACGCTGGAAGCGGCCCAATTCGGACTGGAGACGCAGCAGTTGTCGCTCGACCTGCTTCAGGCGGATTCCGAACGCGCCGCGCTCGCCGGGGAGTTGCGTCCACTGCTCGGTCTGGGGGCCGCGACGACCGTGGAAATCACGGGCGAACTGCCCGCGCCGTCGGCACCTGCGGGCGGCGCTTCACCGGAACGCCGCGCCGACTATCAGGCCGCCCGGGCCAAAGAATCAGCCGCACAGACCGGCATTGACCTCGCCCGTGCCGGCAAATGGGATGATGCCTCCTACGGCCTGGTGGCGGAGTTCGACCGCAGTGAAGACGCTCCCGACGGTCTGGAGAACGACGGCTTCCTCGGCTTCAAGTTTTCCATTCCCCTGCCCTTCTGGAACAAGAACGAGGGCAAGATCCACGAAGCCACCGCAGCCGCAGCCAGAGCGGGTCAGGAAAAGCAGGCGCTCGCCCAACGCATCCGCTCGGAGGCCGCGGCCGCGCAGCAGGAAATGGCCGCCGCCGCCAACATCATCGCGCAAACTTCCGGCCCGCTGCTCAAGCAGGCCCTCGCGCTGGAGGAACAGTTTGTGAAAGCCAAAGCGGCAGGCCAGGCCACGCTGACCGATGTTCTTCGCTCGCGGGAGAAGCGTTTCGCCCTCGAAGCCGCACGCCTCACGGCGCTG
>JANNVM010001099.1:0-6025 GCA_031414455.1 Verrucomicrobiota bacterium | reverse complement strand
AGAATGAGAGAATAGGAGTTCGTCATGCCATCAGAACTCGCGCGTTAAACCGCGGTGGAATTCAACCGCCGGATGCGGAAAACCGCACGCCCGGTGGTGTGGGAGCCCTGACGGGCGTAATCCCGTCAGGGCCACCCGATCCGGTTCCCGGTGTCCGGAGACCTCCGCACAGACCCCTGACCACCGGGCACCGCCAAAAAGTAAAGCCGCGTCCTTGTCCCTCCGGGCCTTTCTGATTACGAACGCCGCATGACGCCCCTGTTCCCCCGCCGCTTGTTTCTCAAAGGCGCAGGAGCAACGCTGGCTCTGCCGTTCTTTGAGTCGCGGCAATCGCTTCCCGCTTTTGGGCCTGCCGCCGGTGCGCATCGCGCTGCTTTACATGCCCGCCGGCGTCGCCGGAAAAGCCGCCGGCGTGAAGGCCCCGAAATTCGCCGACGCCGCCAGTGGGCTGCGGAGTGTTTGATTCCTTGCTTTCGCCGGGGCAGAAGCGCATGCGACCTTTCTGCTGTCTTTCGATGGGAGGCAGATCCCGCTCGCCAGGGCCGCAAAAATCTCTGTCGTGAACCCATTGTAAACACGAGCCATGCACGGCAGCGCGGTGCGTGATTCCGATTGCTCCCCGTTCTTCCAGCAGATTCACTATCCCTATGCTAACGCCATCAATTCCGACTGCTTTCGCTCTGCTGCTGCTTTCCCTGGCCGCACCCGCCGCCGTCGATTTTAATCGCGAGATCCGGCCGCTGCTTTCGGATACCTGTTTCGCCTGCCACGGCCCTGACGCGGCAAAGCAGAAAGCCGACCTGCGTCTTGATGACCGCGCGGATGCCATCGTGCCCGCCAAGTCCGGCGCGATCGCGATCGTTCCCGGCAAGCCGGAGGAGAGTGAACTTATCAAACGCCTCTTCGCCACCGATCCTGACGACCTCATGCCGCCGGAGGAGTCGCACAAGAAACTGAATACGGCGCAGAAGGAATTGCTGAAGAAGTGGATCGCGGAAGGTGCGGAATACAAAGGCCACTGGGCGTTCATTGCGCCGCAGACTCCGCCGGTGCCGAAAGAAGGTGCTCAGTTCTCAGTTCACGGTGCTCAGTCTCAGCCACCGGGCACCGGGCACCGGGCACCGGGCACCAATCCGATAGACGCTTTCATCGGTGCCCGCCTCGCCGCCGAAGGCCTGACCCCGCAGCCGGAAGCGCCCGGGGAAACGCTGATCCGGCGCGCCTCGCTGGACCTAACCGGGCTGCCGCCGACGCCGCCGGAGGTGGATGCGTTTCTCGCTGACACTTCACCGCAGGCTTACGAGAAGGTCGTGGACCGTCTGCTGGCGTCGCCGCGTTACGGCGAACACATGGCCGCCCCGTGGCTCGATCTGGCGCGCTATGCCGACAGCAACGGTTTTCAGACAGACAGCAGCCGCGAGCAAAGCGCCTGGCGGGACTGGGTCATCAACGCGTTTAACGCGAACAAGCCGTTCGATCAATTCACCATCGAGCAGCTCGCCGGCGATCTTCTTCCGAATGCGACCCGCGATCAGGTTATCGCCACCGGCTTCAACCGCAATCACCGGCTCAATGGCGAGGGCGGGCGCATCGTGGAAGAGTGGTTCGCGGAGAATGTCATTGATCGCGTGGAGACCACCGGCCTGACATGGATGGCGCTAACGTTCAACTGCTGCCGGTGCCACGATCATAAATACGATCCGGTCACGCAGAAGGAGTTTTATCAGATGTTCGCCTACTTCAACTCCAACGACGAAAGCGGCGTGCTCGAGAGCGAGGGAGGCAATCGCGGCGGGGGAAATTCGCAGCCTGTGCTGCCCGTACCTACTGCGCAGCAGGAGAAACAATTCGCCGCGCTCAAATTCACGGTGAACGATGCGGAGCAGCGGATGGCGGAGTCTGGAAAAGAACTCGCCGCGCTCCAGGCAGCCTGGGAGCCGGAATTCCGGAAACAGATGGCGTCTCAGCAGCAGACCTGGACGGAACTGGCTCCCGCCGAAGTGAAGAGCACGGGCGGCGCGACGTTTAAGAAAATGCCTGACAACACCTGGCTTGCCGGCGGGCCGAATCCTGACCACGACACTTACGAAATTACGGCGCCACTGCCTGCCGGAGCATTCACGGGCGTCATGCTGCACACCCTGCCCGATCCTTCGCTGCCCGGGGAAAGTCTCGGGCGCTATCCAAACGGCAACTATGTACTCAGCGACATTGATGCTGTGATCACGGCACCCGGAATGAAGGAGCCGATCGAGGCGCAGTTCACCTTCGCTCAGGCCGATTACGAACAGCCGGGCTGGGAGGTGGAATACATCGTGAAGGACAAGCCGAAGCGCGGCAAGGGATCAAAGAACAAACAGGGCTGGGCCGTGGACGGACCGACGAAGAAGGAGCCGCGGACGGCGGTCTTCGGCTGCGCCCCCGTCACCGTGCCGGCGAATGCGACGGTGAAGATCACGCTGCGGCACGATGCGCTCGCCGGTCATAACATCGGACGCTTCAGCCTCAGCACGACGTCAATGCCGCCCGCGATGGTAAAACTCAAAGGCGGTGCCGTGCCGCCGGCGGTGCTCGCGGCGCTGAACCTCGCGCCGGACAACCGCAAGCCGGCGCAAGCCGCGGCCCTGGCAAAATTCTTTCGTGAGAACTCTGACAATCCGGCGAAGAAAGCCGAACTCGCGTTCGGCGCGGCGAAGAAAGCGCTCACCGATTTCGAGGACAACATTCCGACTTTAATGGTGATGAAGGAAGCCGCGAAACCGCGCGACGCTTTCGTTTTGAAACGCGGCGAATACGACAAGCCAGGGGACAAAGTGACGCGCGCCCTGCCCGCTGCGTTGCCGCCCATGCCCGCCGGTGCCTCCAACGACCGGCTCGGGCTGGCGCAGTGGCTGGTATCAGGATCGCACCCGCTCACGGCCCGTGTCTGGGTGAACCGGCAGTGGGAGAAATTTTTCGGCACCGGCATTGTGAAAACTTCGGAGAATTTCGGCAGCCAGGCGGACTGGCCGAGCCATCCGGAACTGCTCGACTGGCTCGCGACGGAATTTGTCAGGCTGAAATGGGACATGAAGGCAATGCAGAAACTCATCGTGACAAGCGCCGCCTACCGGCAGTCGTCGAAGGTGACGACTCAGTTGTTCGAACGCGATCCGGAGAATCGCCTGCTCGCCCGGGGCCCGCGCTTCCGTCTCGGAGCGGAAGCCGTGCGCGACCAGGCGCTGGCCGTGAGCGGACTGCTCGCGGAGAAACTCGGCGGCCCCAGCGTTCGCCCCTACATGCCCCAGGGAGTTTGGGACGAGACCAGCGTCTATGGCAACCTGCGCAACTACATGCCTGACAAAGGCGAAGGCCTCTACCGCCGCACGCTCTACACTATCTGGAAACGCACCGCCGCGCCGCCGACGATGCTGCTCTTCGATTCGCCCAACCGGGAGATCTGTACCGTGAAACGCTCGCGCACCAATACGCCGCTTCAGGCACTCGCGCTGCTCAATGAAGTCACCTACGTCGAAGCCGCGCGCAAACTCGCTGAACGCATGATGAACGAGGGCGGCGGCACCATGCCCGACCGCATCACATGGGCCTTCCGCACCGTCACTGCCCGCATGCCGACCGCTGAAGAACTCACCGTGCTCATTGCCCGCAGTGACTCCCGGCTGGCCCGCTACCAACAGAATCCTGATGCCGCGAAGCAACTTATCACTCAGGGCTCGACACCGCCGGATGCGAAACTCGACCCCGCCGAACTCGCGGCCTGCACCGTCACGGCGAATGTGCTGCTGAACCTCGATGAAGTGGTGACGCGGGAATAGAGCGCCGCAATCGTTAGCCATCCCTCGCCGCACTGAGCCGGCGATAGGCGAGCAGATACTTGTTTAGTCGCTCCATGGTCTTTTCGTCCACGGTCTGGAGGCGTCTGATATCGGAATTATCCTCCAGATCCGCCATCTTCACCTCGATGGCCGTCCGGTCCGTCAGGATAAGCGTGATATAGTCGTCGTAAGACACATCGGGATGGTGAGTCACGAGCCGCAGGGTGGCCAGGACCTCAGCGGAGAACCCCTCCGCCTCCAGTTGTTCCAGCGTTACGTCCGTGTCTTCCACAACATCGTGCAGCAGCGCGACGATTCTCGCGTTCGGCATCGTGCAGCGGGTCATGACCCGGAGGGGATGAAAGATGTAGGGTGCACCGTTCTTGTCCTGCTGACCGGCGTGTGCCGCGACTGCAATCTGCAATGCCCGTTCAAGATTTGCCATGAGACACCATGAGGAGTGCCGGCCCCCATGCAATGAAAAACGGGCGGCCCGGATGACCGGACCGCCCGCAGATTCAATGATTAGGATTACACCGCCGGAATGCTGAATTCCTTGCGATAGGTTTCCATATCCATCTTGTTGGCTTCGGCGGCGAAGTCGCCGGTGTACTTCTCCGTGGCCGGGTCCATTTTGAGCATGGGGCCGAGCACGATTTTGGAGAGGTCCCCTTCGAGTTTGTTGTCCTTCAGGTGCGAGATCATGCGCTCGAAGGTTTCCGTGAAGAGCGGGTTGCTCTTAATGCTGGCGGCAATCTCTTCCTGCGACGCGACTTTTCCGAGCCGGTAGCTATGGTTGGCCATGTGCGCGAGGGCCGCAGAGAGGTGGCCGTTGAGGGCACCGTGGGTGGCTTCAATTTTGCCTTTTTTGATGGCATCAAAGAAGTGTTTCCGGTGGCCCGGGCCGTCGTTCTTCTCGAACTTGGCGATGGACTTGTTGTCTTTGTCGTAGGCCTTGCCCTCAGCGACGTAGCCACCTTCACATTCAAGCACATTGCCGACACGGACGCCGCCTTTATAGGCGGACATGCCGCCACCGAAGTTCATGTCCGCCCGCGGCAGGCCGCGGACTTCGAAGATTACCGGCACCGGTTTGAAGTCATAGTAGGCAATCTGCGTGTTGGCCGTGGTGGCATCATCATCATAACCGAAGCGGCCGCCGATGCTGATGACGTGCTCCGGGCAGGTGAGTGGGTCATCAATGAGCCAGCGGGCCACGTCGGTCTGGTGCGGGCCCTGATTGCCGATGTCACCGTTGCCCCACGGCCACTGCCAATGCCAGTCGTAGTGCAGTTTTTTGCGCATGAGCGGCTCCATTTCACGCGGGCCGCACCACAGGCTGTAGTCCACCGTCGCCGGCGGCTGCTGTGGTCCGCCGCACTTTCCGATGCTCTCGCGCGGCTTGTAGCAGAAGCCCCGGGAAACGACCGGCTTGCCGATGGCACCAGACTTCACGAATTCGCGGATCTTTTCCCAGCCTTCGTCCGAACGGCGCTGCATGCCGTGCTGCACGATGAGGTTGGGATGTTTGTTCGCGTGCTCCACGAGGAGCCGGCCCTCGTGAATGTTATGACTCACCGGTTTCTCCACATAAACATGTTTGCCGGCTTGGAGCGCGGCGATGGCGATGAGCGTATGCAGATGGTTCGGCGTGGCAATGATGACGGCATCGATGTCCTTGTTCTCAAGGAGCTTCCGGTAGTCCTGGTAACCGGTGACTTTGACGTTCTTCTTTTCGGCTTCGGCGACGCGTCTGTTGACGGCAGCCATGTCGGCATCACAGACCGCAACGGCCTGGTTGCCGTGCATCATGGCGACGGCATCAAGGAAGTGACCGCCGCCCTGTCCACCGGCTCCGATGACGGCGCAGCGGACGCGTTCGTTGGCACCTTCAGCGCGGAGCCACGTGCTCATGGGAGCGGCGAGCGATGCAGCGAGAGAGCCTTTAATGAATTTACGGCGGGAGGATTGCATCATGGGTATGGATGAGTTGGAGTGCGGTGGTGCGGTGGTGCGGGAGTGCGGGAGTGCGGGAGTGCGGGAGTGCGGGAGTGCGGGAGTGCGGGAGTGCGGTGGTGAATGGATCACCGGTCCGCTGCCGATCCTGTTAACCATTTCCGCCTCGCATGGTCGCGCCTCCGTGCAATCGCCACGCAATCACGGAGGGGGCAGGTGTCCAGTGGTCAGTGGTCAGTGATCGGGAACCAGTC
>JANNVM010001098.1:0-33807 GCA_031414455.1 Verrucomicrobiota bacterium | reverse complement strand
ATGTTGTCAGGACGGAAGTGGTGCTTCTTCGGAGATGGAGAACAGCTCGGCCCCGTAATGACAAGTCTGAACCCGCGGGACTCGCGCGAATGGTCGTGCTTTCGCATGTTGAGCAAGCTAACGCGGACCACAATGCTGAACACCGGCTATCGCATGAACGCCGCCCTGACGTGCTGGCCGTCGGAGACGTTTTACGGCGGTGAATTGCAGGCGGCTTCGGGTGTGGCGGAGCGCCGCCTGACATTGCCGTTGCCGGTCGCAGAGGAAGGTCTCGCCGCCGTGCTCGACCCCGCGCATCCGCTGGTGTGGGTGGCGTTTGATCACGGCGACGGCACCGTCATGCAGAACGATGAAGCCGTGGCCGCCGCGCGGCTCGTGCAGGCGCTCGTCCGCGGCGGTGTGGCGGCGGAGGAAATCGCCGTCGTCGTGCCGTGGCGGAAACAGGCGCGCCGTATTCGCCATCACCTGCGCGGTCGCCTGACAGAAGACGCCGCACGGCTTTGCGTGGTGGACACTGTAGAGCGGATGCAGGGTCAGGAGCGGGAAGTGGTGATCGTTTCGATGGCCTGCTCCGAAGCCATGTTTCTCGCGCGGCATGCAGGGTTTATCTACCAGCCGAACCGCCTCAACGTGGCCATCACCCGCGCCCGGACGAAAGCCATTATCCTCGCTTCCACACTGCTCGCGGACTTCTCGCCCGACGGCTGGGAAACCGTGGAGGACGCCGCCGTTTTCCGCTCGCTCCTGCAATCCGCCACCCGTCTCGATCATGGATTCTAACACCGGCCACCAGCGCCGCCGCCAGCGCCTCGCCGCCGTGAAGGAACTGGGCAAGGCGCTGCTGAAACTGAAATCCCGCGGCCTCGCCACCACGGTGCTGCGCGAATCCCGGGTGTCCGCAGCGGGCTGGCCGGACTTTTTCGTTAGCGGTCCCGGCGGGCGCCTCGCGTGCCTCGCCGTCTGCATGGAGGATGGCACGCAGGACAGCAACCAGCTTTGGAGCGCAGAGGAACTGCCCGGCAGCCTGCCCGGGCTCGCCGCCCGGCTGCAGGAAGTGCAGCAGTCCTTCAAAATCGCACACCCTGACACCCCGGCTCCGGCGCTGATGATTCTCTGCCCGCACTGGACGGAAGTTGAACTGTGGAAAACCTGGCCGGCGCAGCAACTCGACGGCGTGCATCTCGCCGGAAAAGAGTCCTGCCAGCCCGCACGCCTGCCCGAAGCACTGACCCGGCTGCCGGGTTCCACCGCGAGCGACGCTGACCTCACGCTGCTGCGCGCCTTTCTCGCGCCGGAAACGATTCTCCAGCCGCCGCCCTCGCCCGCGGAACGCCGCCGGCAGTCGCGCGCCCAACAGTTATCGCTGCTGCCGCAGTTGCTGGATTACGATCAGGACTACTGCGCCAAAGTGGATCTCTGGCTGCCGGACGAAGGCCGCGAGACGGCGGAGAATTTCGGCGTGCGGCTCGTCACCGGTGCCGCGGGCACGGGAAAATCCGTCGTGCTCGTCCACCGCGCCGCGCTGCTGCGGCAGTTCCAGCCGCAGGCCAGGATCGCCGTGCTCACTCATAACAAGGCGCTCTGCACCGATCTCGAAAGCCGCTACCAGCGCATGAGCGGCAGCGGCGGCGTGGAGTTTCGCACGTTCTATTCGTGGCTGGGAAAACGCTGGCCCTCGCCAGCCCGCGTCCTTACGGATGTCGAGCGCGCCGCATTCCTGCCGTCTTCCCGGGTTGGACCGCAATTCCTCAGGGATGAGTTCGACTGGATGCACGATCAGGGTCTGCAAAACCTCGATGATTACCTGGTGGTAGAGCGCGCCGGACGCGGGCGGCCCCTCAAGGAACCACCGCGCCGCGCTCTTTACGCGCTGCTGGAGGAATACCGCCGCCGCCTTGATGCCGCCGGTGTCACTGACTGGTCGCGCCGCGCCTGCGATTCCCTAACGCTCGATCAGCGCGGCGCGCGCTACGACTTCATCCTCATTGATGAAGCGCAGTTCTTTGCCCGCGCGTGGTTCCGGCTCATTTGTCAGGCACTGCGCCCTGGCGGCCATCTTTTTCTCTGCGCCGACCCCGCGCAGGGCTTCCTCGGGCGTGGCCAGTCATGGCGCGAAGCCGGCCTGGAAGTGAAAGGCCGCAGCACCGTGCTCAAGCGCCCTTACAGAAACACACGTCAAATTCTCAGCTTCGCCGCCGCGCGCTACGAGCAGGATGTCCTCGACGACGAAGATGCCCCGCGTCTCCAGGAAACCACCCAACCCTACACCGCCCTCCGCGATGGCGAGGAACCGGTGGAAATCACCGTCGCCTCGCCGCAGGAGGAAATCGCCACCGTGGTGCGTCAGGCACAACAGTTAGTCTCCGCCGGCACCCCGCCCGGCGACATTCTCATCCTCTGCGCCCGCCGCCGCCAGGTTGATGATGTGCGGCATCACCTCCACACCGCCGGCCTGCCCCTCGCGGAACTCAGCGCCCCCGCCCGCGAACTTCAGGACAAAATCAGTCTCGGCACGCTCGACGCCGCCACTGGCCTGGAGCGCCCCCTCGTCATCCTCTGCGGCCTGCGCGAGTTTTCCAACCACGAACAAAACCCCTCCTTGCCGGAGGACGAGCGCCGCCGCCACCGCCGCCTCAACGCCAGCCGCCTCTACATGGCCTGCACCCGCGCCATGCAGCGGCTCGTTATTGTTTCGTGTGCTGCGCAGCAGCCCGCAGCGCCGTCAGCTCTTCAGGAGATTTCGTGCTGAGCGGAGATGGTCAGGGCAGACAACGGCGGGATTGTGGCAACCGCACTTTGTCTTGTCTCTTGTGACGGCGAGTCCCTGAACGGAAAGCCGCTCCCTATTCAGGGTACCGCAACCGCAGGAAGCGCCGCGCTTGCCCGTTCAAATGCAGTGGAACAGTGCGGTTGATAGAGCCAGGCGTGAACGATCCGTCCGGCAGCCAGGGGACGTCGGGATTGCTGCTGACTTCCCTGAGGATCGTCCCGTCAAGAGTTAGGTATTCCGCGGCAAAGCGAATTTCCCCGCCGGGCAGCGTGAGGGCATCGCCGAGGCGGGGCACCGGGGTCTGCGGGACAGCAGTAAAGCGCAAGGGCAGATTGCGGGATTGATCTGCCAGCACTGCGAGGGATGTGCCCGCCTCGGTGTGTTCGGAGCGGGGGCAGGCCGGAGCATCGAGATTGTGGAAGAAGTGCGCGCCCGCGCACACTGGCAGCAGTTTCCCGCTGATCTCCGCAAGATTTACTCCGGATGTGACACCTCGCTCGTCGGCACTGGCGGCAGCATCGTAGTAATAGGGAATGCCGGTGACCGGATCAATGGACGTCATGCCACTCCCCGCTATGCAGCGCAGGCCGCATCCCGCGACCGGACGGTTCAATATCGGCCCGCTTACACCCAGCACGCGATGTATGCCCTCGCGACTCGTCTCCATGAGCCAACTGTGCGAAGCTCCGTGCATGTAATAAAGAGCGCGTTCGCGGTTCAGGGAGAGGAGCTTCCCGGCCTGTTCAGCCTTCTCAGTGAAGCCCGGCACCGTCGCGCCCTCACGGAAGCCAAACAGCAGGTCCTTTCCGGGGAACAGGAGAAACCAGCAATCGTCCTGTGTGCCCAGCGAAGTCGAACTGGTGAAGGCCACGGTTTGATCCTCGAAGCAGAGTTGATACGGAAAATGATAGGGAGTGCCTCCGTCGGGAAGAACCGTGTCCGGCTTTACTACGGGGATTAGTTCACCGGGCTGTGCGACGAAGACCGCATACTCCTCCGCCCCGCCATACCAATGGCTGACAAAAGCCACCCTGCCAGCCTCCGGCCGCATGATGTTCACATGCTCAATCAAATAGGGGGCTGCGTTCGTTGCCAGAAGCACCTCCCGGGCATTTCCGCCCGGGCGAAGGTAAATCTGCTTCGCATAGACTTCATCGCCGCCGGCAGGCACAGAACCATCCCGGGCACTATCACCTGTCCCGGGATTGGACGTCGGGCCAAACTCCTGCATGGTTCCATTGCCCTGCACCAGGAGGTAACGATCGGGGGCTCCCCGGTTGTTGAGTTCCGCCAGCAGCACATCGCGGCCACGCGTACGATGGATTTGCCAGGGGATCCACGAGGTGGAGTTCGGAGGCAGTGTGGCAAGAACCTGGAAATCCTGAACACCGTTTGGCAGGGGAGGAATCGCGGCATCGGGAACGGGCGTGCCCTGCAGCACGAGATTATCCAGAGTGATACCGCTGACGGTGAAGCGCAACTCGGCGAGGTCCGTCCAGCCGGCTGGAAACGGAAACGTCTGGAAATCGGCCAGTGGCCCCTGCGTCCCGTCAATCACGCCATCAAGTGTAACTATTCAGGTCCATCCGTTCGGTGTCCATCCCTTTAGGGTGCGGGGGCGCGGAGCTTCCGGCGGTCAGGGCAGGCACGTGTACGGCCCCTGGAATGCTCCGCACCGCGCACCCTAAAGGGATGGACACCATACTGCAGCGGGAGACCTGAATAGTTACCATGAAGTTAACATACGAATAAGTCGGTGCCGCCTGGATTTACCGGGCACCGGATGGAGCCTGGATTTCATGATAGAGCCAGGCGCGGGCATAGGCCCACCAGCGTTTGGCGGTGGCGATGGAGATGCCGAGGACTTCGGCGGCTTCTTCGATTTTCAGGCCCACGAAGTAGCGGAGTTTGACGAGTTCGGCCTGTTTCGGCTCCAGGGCGGCGAAGCGTTCGAGGGCATCGTTGAGCGCGAGGAGCTGGTCGTCGGGTTCGGGGCTGGCGATTTCGATTTCGTCCACGTCGAGGTGGCCGGCTCGGGCACCGCGGCGCTGGGTTAGTTTCCGCCGGGCGCTGGCGATGAGGATGCGGCGCATGGCTTCGGCAGCGGCTCCGAAGAAGTGGGCGCGGTTTTGCCAGGACTGCGCAGGGGCGGCGACGAGACTGAGCCAGGCTTCGTGGACCAGCGCGGTGGGCTGGAGGGTGTGGCCGGGGGATTCCGCAGCCATGCGGTGCGCGGCCATGCGGCGGAGTTCTTCATAGACCACGGCGAGCAGTTCGTCGGCGCTGTGCTCGCGGCCTTCTTCGATATCAGTGAGGAGGCGGGTGACGTCGCTCATTTTCCGGCGGGGTGTTCTTTCCAGAATTCGGCGGCGGTCTGGGCGGGCGCTCCGCCTTTTTCCTGGAGGAAGGAGAGGCGCTGAAGGTTTGGGAGGGCACGCAGGGCCGCGACATTTTTCACATCCCTCCCCAGGCCAAGGTAGAGCAGCGTGGGGCAACTGAGGAGCGGGGTGATGTCCGTCACGGGCGTGTCGTGGAAACTGATGAACTGCAGTGGCATGCCGGCCACTGGAGAGAGGTCGCGGACCTGGGTGCGGGCGAGGGTGAGGTTCCACAGTTTGGTGTTTCGCAGGAACTCCAGATCCTGCACGGCGGTGCCGGTGAGATCGAGGTTCCTGAGCTTTGTGCAGGCGGCCAGAGGCGTGAAGTCCAGGGCCGGAATGCCGGGGCAGTACAGCTCCTCCAGAGGCAGACCGGCGAGGGGCGCGAGGTTCTCGACTTTAGTGCCGCCCATGTACAGAACCCACACCTGAGTTCCCATCAGTGGCGTGAGATCCGTCACCGGGGTATCCCAGAGGGTGAGCCATTTCAACTTCGGCAATCCATGAAGCGGACGCAGATCCGTGACGGTGGTGCCCCCGATTGCGAGGTCGCGCAGATCGGGCATTCCCCGCAGCGGCTCAAGGTCGGTCACTTTGGTGGAATTCACATTCACTGTTCGCAGCGGCATTCCCCGCAGCGGGCTGAGATCGGCGAGGGGGCAGCCTTCAGCGGTGAGGGATTTGAGCGGCAACCCATGGAGCGGGCTGAGGTCCGTGATGGAAGTATTCTTCAGATTGAGGACGAGGAAGGCGTAGGAATCCAGCCTGAGGCATCCGGCGAGGATTTTCGACTCCGGCGAATCGTGTGCCTTGAGTTGCTCCCGGGCGTGCTGCCACACAAGGTTGGTGACTTCAAAAATTTCTGGCACGGAGCGCTGACGTCCCGCCACCATTTCCACGTAGAGGCGGGCGAGGGCGTCGTGCCACTGCGGGGTGTGGTCGCCGGGCGGCTGGTCGAGTTGCCGGCAGAGGGCAAGGCGGGTCTGCGCGCCGGTGTGGGCGGGATCCAGTTCGCAGACGGTGCGATAGACGGCGGCGGCTTCGGTGAAGCGGATCTGGCATTCGAGGAGGTCTGCTTTCGCCAGAAGATACCCTGTGTCCGCGGGGCTGAGCCGGATGGCGTAGTCGAGCTTCTCCATGGCCTCAGAGTGCTTCCCGTCGTTGGCGAGCGCCTGCGCCTGCGCCGCAAAGGTGGGCGCGCTGTTGCGGAGTTCGGCGAGCGCGGCGTTGGCGCTGGCTTCACCGCGGCGGGCGCGCAGGGCCTGAGTGATGCTGACGATGGTGCCGGCGCACAGCACGAACGCGATGACGGCCAGCGCGGCGAAGGCGCCTTTGTTCCGCTGCACCAGCTTGCGCAGGCGGTAGAGCGCGCTGGGCGGCCGGGCCGCTATGGGCTCGTGGTCAAGATGATGCTGCACGTCCGCGGCGAGATTGCTGGCGGTGTCGTAGCGGCGCGTGCGGTCTTTCTCGAGGCACTTCATGACGATCCAGTCGAGATCGCCGCGAACATCGCCGGCGAGTTCCGGCACGCTGACTCGGCGCTTCGCGCTCAGGGCGGTGGCTTCGGTGATGTCCAGCTTGTCGAGACGATTGGATGGCCGCGGCGGTTCCGTCGTGCGGATGATGCGGCGCATTTCATCGAGGCCGGAGCGCAACAGTTCGTCTCCGTCGAAGGGCGTGCGGCTGGTGAGGAGTTCGTAGAGGAGCACGCCGAGGCTGTAGATGTCGCTGCGCGTGTCCACATCCACGCTGCTCATCTCCGCCTGCTCCGGGCTGGTGTAGGCGGGCGTGCCGATGAAGGCGTGGAACTGTGTGAAGAGCGACTTGTCCGTGAGCCGCTGGCCCGTGGCTTTGGCGATGCCGAAATCAATGATCTTCGGCACCGGCACGCCGTCGTTGACGGTGACGAGGATGTTGGACGGCTTGAGGTCGCGGTGGATGATGCCTTTCTGATGCGCGTGCTGCACGGCCTGACAAACCTGCACGAAGAGTCGCAATCGCGCGCCGGTGTGAAGTTGCGCTTCATCGCAGAAGGTGGTGATGGGCACGCCGCGCACGAGTTCCATAACAAAGTAAGGCCGGCCCGCGGGCGTCGCGCCGCCATCCAGCACGCGCGCGATGTTCGCGTGGTCCATCATGGCGAGTGCCTGACGCTCGGCTTCAAAACGCGCCACCACCGCCCGCGTGTCCATGCCAGGCTTGATGACTTTGAGCGCCACGCGGCGGCGCACGGGCTCCTCCTGGTCCGCCATATAAACCACGCCGCAGCCGCCCTCACCGATCTTCTCCAGCAGCTTGTAACGCCCAATGCGGTCGCCGGGCTTTTCGCTGATCTCGTCTGCGGGCGGCGGCGCGGCGGCGGGAAATTCGAGGAAATCGCCGGCCTGCGTCGCGGCCTGGAGCAGCGCCTCCACCCGGCGGCGCAGCGCGGCATCGTCGCCGCAGTGGGCGTCGAGGCTCGCGGCGCGCTCTGCGGGCGTGGCACAGGCCAGCGCAGCGGCAAAAGCGGTCTGCTCGGCGGAGAGGGAGTTCATTGGATGGATCATCGCCTCTCCATGAGCGATTCCACGGGGAAAAGGCTCACCGTGCGAAAATAAATTCAAAGATCGTGAGCCTTTTGCGCGGGTTTTCGCACATTAGAGTAAAAGTCGGCCTTTCCCCTCTTGATTCCTCAACACCGCCCGCACTCCGCGCCTCCATCCCCGTCCCGCTCCCCCACTCCGCGATTTATGAAACTAATTTGGGATTTTCCAAGAAATACGATTCGTGCGAATGCCGCAGCGCAGGTCCTGATGCTGGCGCTCGCACTCAACAGCGCCGCCGCCCAGCCCGCGGACGATTGCTGTGGCGGCCGTTCCGGGCCGATCACCACCGGTGCCGGTCCCCAGCGCACCACGGTGCCGGTCAGCCGGCCTGCTCTGACGGGAACTGTAAACCGTACTGTGCCTGCCGTGGAGGCGCCGGGGGCCGCGCTGGAGTTTTCCTCCCCGCCAACGGTGGAAGAATTTTTTCGCTGCCGGCTTTTCGAGGAGCCGTTGCTGCCGGTCGGCGGCGTGCCGGCGGCTGCGGAAAGTGCCGCGCTGGCCGCGGCGCTGCGCGGCTATGCGCAGCGGCAGGCGCCGGATGATTTTTCCAGTCTCGACAACTTCCTCGCCAGGCACCCGTCCAGCCCGTGGCGCGCGGCGCTGCTGGCCAATCTCGGTCTGGAAGCCTATCGCACCGGGCGCTATTCACGCACCATCAGTTCGTGGAGCGAAGCGTGGCGCATGGCGAAAGACGCGACGGCGGCGCCGGCACGCGCGTTGGCGGACCGCGCGGTGGGGGAACTGGCCTCCATGCACGCGCGGCTCGGCCACATGACGGAACTCGACGCGCTGCTCCGTGAGGTGGAAGGCCGCGTCTTTACCGGCGCGGCGACGGAGCGCATCACGGAGTCGCGCGAGGGTCTGCACATGATGAAGACGAACCCTGGCGTCTCCTTCCGCTGCGGCCCGCTGGCCTTGCATCGCATCGCGCTGGCGACCGATCCGCAAATCGCGCGCACCGATCTCGTGTATGACTCCAAGTCGCCGCAGGACGGATTTTCGCTGCCGGAGGTGGCGCAGCTTTCCGCGGCGATGGGGCTCAAATACCAGGTGGCCTTGCGTTCGCCCGGTGCGGACTTTGTCGTGCCGGCGGTGGTGCATTGGAAGGTGGGGCACTACGCGGCGGTCATTCGTGAGGAAGACGGGCGCTTCCTCGTGCAGGACCCGACCTTCCGCAATGACCTGTGGATCACGCGCGCGGGGCTGGAGGCGGAGGCCAGCGGCTACTTCGTCATCCCGCCGGGGCGGCTGAGACCAGGATGGCGCGCGGTCGAAGTATCCGAGGGAGGGAAAGTTAGGGGCAAGGGCCATGTCGGCGGCCCCGATCCCGGCGGCGGTGGTGGTGGGCCGGGCCCGCCGCCGGGCCCGTGCAAAGGCATGGCGGTCGCGGGTGTGGATCTGCTCTTCATCTCGCTCGGGTTGCGCGACATGCCGGTGGGCTACACGCCGCCGGTGGGTCCGGCGGTGAATTTTGAAGTGACTTACAACCAGCGCGAAGCCGCGCAGCCGGCGAATTTCACTTACTCGAATTTCGGCTCGAAGTGGACGTTTGACTGGCTGGCCTACATCCAGGACAACCCGACGAACCTGAGCGCCGATGTGCAATATTACCGGCGTGGCGGCTTCATCCGCATCTTCAGCGGCTTCAGTGCGGCCACGCAAAGCTTCGTGCTGCAGGTCTATGATCGCACGAAGCTCGTCCGCACTTCGCCCACGAGCTGCGAGATGAACTCGGACGACGGTTCGAAGATGATCTTCAGCCAGTCGGATGGCTCGGCGGGCACCGCGCGCCGGATTTTCCTCAAGCAGATCATCGATCCGCAGGGCAATGCGGTGACACTAACTTATGACGCGAACCTTCGCGTGATCGCCATCGCCGACGCCGTGGGGCAGGTCTCGACGCTCACCTACGGGCACCCGACGGACATCTTCAGGATCACCAAAGTCACCGATCCGTTCGGAAGGTTCGCGACATTTGAATACGATACCCAAAGCCGGCTGAAGAAGATCACTGACGTGATCGGCATCTCGTCGGAGTTCACTTACGAAGGCGCGAGCGACTTCATCAACGGGCTCATCACGCCCTACGGCACGAAGACCTTCATCCGAACGGAGGCCGCCACGACACGCGCGATCGAGACTGTCCATCAGGACGGCAACCGCGAGCGCGTGGAATTCAACCAATCGACCACGCTCGGCACGCCGAACTCCGAACCGGCGGCGGCCGTGCCGGCCGGCATGTTGACGCGCAACGAGTACCTGTTTTATCGCAACACCTACGTCTGGGACGAGATCACTTACGCCTCAAGCGGGTTGGATTACGCGAAGGCGAAGATCTATCACTGGGCGCACACGGTCGGTTTCGCGAACGCCGCGAGGGTGGTGGAAAGCGAGAAGGCGCCGCTGGAAAACCGCGTCTGGTATGACTACCCCGGCCAGGCCGCGAGCGGCGGAGCGTACGTCAACGGCACGCACAACCAGCCCTCACACGCCGGACGCGTGCTCGACGACGGCACGACGCAGCTTTACACCTACGAACACATTTCCTTCGGCAAGGCCAGCCGCATCACGGATCCGGTCGGGCGGACGTTCAGTTATGTCTATGCGGCCAATGGGCAGGATTTGCAGGAGGTGCGCATGACGCGCAATGGCGCCAGCGAGCTGCAATCCAGGATGACTTACGATGCGCAGCACCGCCCGCTCACCATCACCGACGCTGCGGGGCAAAAGAGCACCTACACTTACAATGCCCGCGGCCAGGCGCTGACGGCCACCAACGCCAAAGGTGAAAAAGCAACCTATACCTACAACGCGCTGGGCCAGCTCGTTTCCGTCGATGGGCCGCTGCCGGGGCCGGGCGACACCATCGCACGGACCTACGATGTCGCCAATCGCGTGCGAACGACGACTGACGAGAGCGGCTACACGCTGACTTACGATTACGACAACCTCGACCGGCTCAAACGAATCACCTACCCGGACGCAAGCTGCGAGGAATACACTTACTCGCGGCTTGATCACGTCCAGACGCGCGACCGTGCCGGACGGCAGACGACCTACGAGTACAACAACCGCGGCGAACTCATGAAGGTCACTGATCCGCTGAACCGGGAGACGCGCTTCCAATGGTGCAAGTGCGGCCAAATGAAGTCGCTCACCGATCCCCTCGGCCGCACGACCACCTGGCAGCACGACATCCAGGGCCGCTTGACGGCCAAGGTCTTCGCCGATGGCTCGCGGGTCAGCTACAATTACGAAAAAACGACGAGCCGGGTGCGGGAGCGGATCGACGGGAAAGGACAGGTGACGCAGAACACCTACGCGGCGGATAACAACCTGAAGCAGAAGCAGTACTCGAACACCGCCGTGCCGACGCCCTCCGTGAGCTACACCTACGATGCGAACTACAACCGCGTGACTGCGATGCGCGACGGCACCGGCGAGACGCGTTACACCTATATTCCGGTCACCGGGAGTGCCGTCCCGGGCGCGGGCAAGCTTGCGAGCGCGGATGGCCCGCTGCCCAATGACACGATCAGCTTTTCCTACGATGAACTCAGCCGGCGCGCCGGCATGGCCAGCGCCGGCGCGGCATCTCAAAAGACGATAGATGCCGCCGGGCGGGTCACCGGGGTAGCGAACGCGCTCGGCGCCTTCACGTTTGACTACGACGGCGCTTCCCAGCGGATGCAGAAGGCCAACTATCCGAACGGGCAGGAATCAACTTTCGAGTACGAAGATCAAATCAAAGACAAGCAGGGCAAACGGATTACACACATGGATGGTGCCGCTACTGTGTACTCGGAGCATAAGTACGCGCACGATGTCCAGGCCGGTCGCATGACGGCATGGTCGCAGCGTGCCGGCAATGCTGATCCGGTGGATTATGCCCTCGAATACGACGAGATCAATGAACTGAAGTCAGTCATCGGCACGCAGAATACCGAGGTGGCGAAGACTTACTCCTACACCTATGACGCCGCCCTGAATCGTAAAAGCGAGCAGAAAAACGGGGAGGATGCGCGCACCGCCAAACACAATGCCCTGAACCAGGTTACCACTACCGATGACAACTCCGGGGCCGCCGAGACCTACGAATGGGATGCGGAACAGCGCCTGGCGGCGGTGAACCAGGCGGCAGCCCAGAAGCGCGCGGAATTCAGTTACGACGGCCAGGGCCGGCGCACACGCATCCGGGAACTGGAGAACGGCGTGGAGACGGCTGACCGCCGTTTCGTCTGGAACGAGGGCGAGGTTTACGAAGAACGCGCGGCGAACGGTGACCTCGTGAAGCGCTTCTTTCCGCAGGGCGTGAAGGTGGAGGCGGGACCGGCTGCGGGAAAATACTTCTACACGAAGGATCATCTGGGCTCGATCCGCGAGGTGGTGGACGAGGCCGGTGCGGTTCGCGCGCGTTACGAATACGAACCGTTTGGCAAACGCACCAAAGTCAGCGGCGATCTGGACGCGGACATGGGCTACACCGGTCACCTCACACACTCCGCGACAGGCACAGTTTTGACGTGGTTTCGCGCTTATAATCCGGAACAGGGCCGCTGGCTTTCGCGCGATCCGCATCCAGACGCGGAGACGAGTCAGGGCCCAAATCTTTACGCCTATGGCGACAATAATCCCGTCACCAACTCCGACCCGGACGGATGCAGTTTCTGGGATAAGGTGAAAAAGGGCGCTTCAGACTTTGGGAAAGCGGTAGTCGATTTCATCAAGGATTCAAATCCGGTGACAATTGCCGCCCAGGTGATCGAGGACTTTGACCCCATGAAAACCATCAATGACAAGATTGATCAATGGAGGCCGGATAAGATGATGTCCCGCCGCTTCGGCTTGGGCGGTGGTGGTGGTGGCTGTGGCGGTGGTGGCGGTGGTGGTGGTGGCGGTGGTGGCGGCGGTGGCGGCGGTGGCGGTGGCGGCGGCGGCGGCGGCGGCGGCGGCGGTGGCGGTGGCCCTTGCAGAAAGTAAACCGGAACTCACGACTTATGCGAATTTCCATTTGTCCATCCAGGTCCAGTTGGAGCCTGGCGCTTGCCTTCCTCCTCCCCGCCTCAACACTGCCGGTTGTGGCGCAGGATTGGAACTTCAGCCACGATGCCAGCGGCAATATCACCGCACGCAGCGCGGCGAGCACGAGCCCGCCGCAGATCATCGGGCAGCCGCAGCCGCAAGTCGTTGCGGTTGGTGATGTGGCCACCTTTTCCGTCGTGCTCGCCGACACCAGCGGGGCGACGTTTCAGTGGCGCTTCAATGGCGGGGACATCGGCGGGGCGACCGGCGACAGTTACGTCATTCCCGGGGTCGTCGCGGGAAGTGCCGGGCTGTATTCCGTGGTGGTGACGAATGGCTCCGGCAGCGTGACGAGCGCAGAGGCGGCGCTGCTCCTCGACAGCGACGGCGACACCCTGCCGGACACCTGGGAGATCGCAAACTTCGGCAACCTCACGCGCACGGCGACGGGCGATTTCGACAACGATGGCGTCTCCAATCTTGACGAATTCCGCGAGGGCACGAATCCGAACAGCGTCTCTTCGTTCAAAACCCGGCTGACCGTGATCACCGACGGCGGCGGCAGCGTCTCGATTTCGCCTTTGAAGACCAGTTATGATCAAGGCGAGGTCGTCACGCTGACGGCAGTATCATCCTCTCCCAACACGTTCCACGGCTGGAGCGGCGCCCTCACCACACAAATCAGCCCTGAGACAATCACGATGAGTGCGAACAGGACGGTCAAGGCACACTTCATCAGCATTCCGATACCGGCCGGAGCCGTCTCATGGTGGCGCGCGGAGAACGATGCCCTGGATACGATTGGAAACAACAATGGCACCCTGGTAAATGGAGTTACCTTCGCGACCGGCGAGGCAGGACAAGCCTTCAATTTCACCGCCGCCACGCAACAGGTTAAGGTGAATGCTTCTCCGACAGCAAACCTTGGCCCCGGGAGCGGGCTGACCTTCGAGACCTGGATCAAACCGACTGATCTCACCGAACGACCGATCGCAGAATGGAACAACGGCGGCGCCACTGGATGGGGCGCGCATTTTTGGACTGGCGTCAGCTTTAGCGGCCTGGGTGGGCCAGGCTGCCTGTATACCAACCTCAAGGACATTAATAACGCCGATCACTATGTTTTTTCGCCGACCGGTCTGATCAGTACCACGGCCTGGCAGCATGTCGCAGTCACCTACGATCGGACTGCTGGAATCGGCAGGTTATTCCACAACGGCGTCGTGGTGGCCTCGGCGGGCTGGGGAAGTTTTGTTCCGAACACGACATCCGATCTCTATCTGGGTTATCGGCCCGGGGGAAACTCGTTTTCCGGACTGATGGACGAGCCAGCGCTCTACAATCGCGCACTGACTGCTGATGAAATCTTTGCCATCCATGCCCGCGGCCCCGCAGGCAAAAACGCTGCGCCGTACTTCACTTCGCCGTCACAGTTGCCGGACGCTGCATTGGCAACTGTCTATTCGCAGCAACTGGCAGCCGCTTTGGGCACCGCTCCGCTAACCTACGCACCCGGGGCGAGCAGCGCGTTGCCGCCGGGCCTGTCGCTTTCGGCGGACGGTCTCATCAGCGGAACTCCCGTGACAGCCGGTTCCTACAATTTCAGCGCGCGTGTATCCGATGCTGCCGGTCGATCAAGAGAGCAATCGTTCACTCTCAAAGTGCTGGCTCCCGTAACGCCGGCGGCAGGAATAACTTCGTGGTGGCGTGCGGAAAACAACGCCCAGGATTCCATCGGCACGAATCACGGCACCTTGAACGGAGTCTCCTTAACCACGGGCAAAGTCAGCCAGGCGTTCAATTTCACCGGCACCAACCAATTTGTGCTCGTGCCAAACAGCGCGTCCCTCCAGCCGCAAACTTTGTCCGTCGATGCGTGGGTTTATCCGCGCACGGTTGGGACCTTCAATGATGCTCAGGGCGGGATCATTTTTTCCAAGGATGCAGGGAGCGTGTCCGGGGCACCAGCTTCTTATGCGCTCTTTAGCCTTGGGAACGCAGGTAGATTCTCGGCCTATGTGCGGTTCACTGATACCACCGCCATCTCCCTGCAAAGCACCAGCACCTTTGCCTTCAATCAGTGGTATCACGTCGCCATGACCTGGAGTGGTGACACGCTGAATTTGTATGTGAACGGTAATCTGGCCGCATCCGCGGTGACCGGCGTGCCAAAGACACTCAGCTACACGAGCGATAATGCCGCGATCGGCCGCCACTCCTTTGCCGCCCGGTCGAGTGACTCCATCATTGATGAAGTGACCGTCTCCAGTCGCGCGCTGGCGGCCACTGAAGTTGCGGGCATCTTCAATGCCGGTCTGGCAGGCAGGACCACGACCGGACCGATCATCAACACACCTGGCGCTTTGTCAGATGGGTATGTCGGGCAGGCTTACTCGAAAACTATCTCCGCACTGCGCACTTCCGGCGGGACCACCTATTCCGTCACGGGTGGATTCTTGCCGCCGGGTCTCTCTTTCAGCCCGGCTGGCCTGCTCAGTGGAACTCCGACGACCACGGGAAGCTATAGTTTCATCGTTCGACTCGCGGATGCTTCCGCCTTCGTCGAGCAGGTCTTTAGTCTCACCATCTACGCCGCAACGCCGCCGCTTCCGGGATTGATCAGTTGGTGGCGGGCGGAAAATAACGCCAACGATGTGATTGGCGCCAACCACGGAACGCTCACCAACGGCGCGACGTTCGGCCCTGGAAAAGTCGGCACTGCCTTCAGCTTCGACGGCGCTGACGACTTGGTCACGATCCCTTCGATCAACGCCGGTGCAAATTACACCGTTGAGTTCTGGCTCTATCCGAAACGGAGCGCCAGTTATGAGCATCTCGTTTCCAACAGCGGCGGGAGTGCAAACTACGGCGATCTCTACTTTAGAGACAATCACATCGAGTATTGGCAAGGTGGCGTCCAACGGGTCAGTTCGCCTGTTTCCAGCGTTCCACTTCTTACCTGGTCGCATATTGCGCTGAGCTACGATGGCGGCGTAAACCGGATCTACGTCAACGGAGTCGCTCTCGCAGTGAGCGTCAATCATAGCGAAGTCTTCAATAACCCGCTGGCTTTTGGTTATACCAACGCCCCCAGTAACAATCGTTTCCAGGGTCTGCTGGACGAAATCTCGCTCTATAATCGCGCCTTGGAGAGTTCTGAAATTGTGGCGCTCTACAGCGCCGGTTCCGCCGGACGAACCGTCACCGGGCCGTATTTCAACACTCCACCGACCTTGCCCGAGGTGCTCGTCGGAACTCCCTACTCGCAAACTGTCACCACCCAGCGCGGAACCTCTCCGATCACCTTCTCCTTGGTGGGCGGCGCTTTGCCTCCGGGAATCACATGGAATACCGGCAGCGGGCTGCTCAGCGGCACCCCGACTACTGCGGGCAGCTTCACCTTTACCCTGCGAGCGACTGATGCCGGCAGCCTGTCGGCCGATCAAACCTTCACGCTCCGGGTTCTGCCGCTCGCGCCTCCGCCTGCAGGCATCGTCGGCTGGTGGCGGGCTCAAAACGACGCGCAGGATGCCATCGGGACCAATCACGGCACGTTGACGAATGGAGCCACGTTTGCCGCCGGGAAAGTCGGCAGCGCATTCAGTCTCGATGGCGTGGACGATGTGGTCACCATTCCCGCGATCAACGTCGGCTCCAAATTCAGCCTGGAGTTCTGGCTCTTCCCAACCCGGAGCGCCGGATATGAGCACCTAGTTTCCCACAACGGTGGCAGCGCCAACTATGGCGACCTCTATTTCAGGGACAACCACATCGAGTATTGGCAGGGAGGCGTCCAACGGCTGAGTTCTACGACCAGCTCTATTCCCTCGTCCTCGTGGTCGCATGTCGCGCTGACCTATGAGAATGGCTTCACCCGGCTCTATATTAACGGTCTCCTGGCGGCGGGCAGCGCCGTGCACAGCGAAACCTTCAACAATGCGCTCGCGTTCGGATACACCAACGCCCCCAGCAACAGTCGGTTCAAGGGATCGCTGGACGAGATTTCGCTCTATAATCGCGCTCTCAGTCAGGAGGAAATCGCCGCCGTTTACGGTGCTGGATCGGCCGGGAAAACCGCGAGCGGGCCTTACATTAATGTGCCGCCGCAATTGCCCGATGGCACGGTTGGTCTTAGTTACTCGCAGACCATCACGTCGCTTCGCGGGACGGGCCAGGTGACCTATGCCTTCGTCAGTGGCGCGTTCCCAGCCGGTCTAACCCTGAACTCCAATGGACTTTTGAGCGGCACTCCCACTACTTCCACCATTTACACCTTTGTCATACGGGCAACGGATGCTGCGGGATTGACCGCCGATCAAACCTTCACCCTTGCAACCTATTCCCAATTCCGTCTGCCTCCCGGCGCGGTCAGTTGGTGGAGGGCGGAAGGCAATGCCAACGACTCGCTGGGAACGAATCACGGCACCGCGGTGAATGGCGCCACCTTCGGGACCGGCTTTATCTCCCGGGGTTTCCAATTCGATGGCGTCAACGATCACGTCACCTTGCCCGATGCACCGTCGTTGCGTCCCACTTCTTTCACCGTCGAAGGCTGGTTTCTTTTTGAACAATCGAATGGAATCCGGGTGCTCTTCGCCAAGCCGTTCTTGAACAGCGTTCGCGATTCTTTTGCTGTCTGGCTTCAGGACGGCTTTCTAAACGCAGTGATCGGGAGCGCCGCTGCGGAAGGCCCGCGGCTCCAGTTTCCTATCACGCCATTGCCCGGACGATGGTATCACATCGCCTACACTTTCGACAACGTGACCAAGCAGCAGATCTTGTTTTTGGATACTGCGGTGGCAGCGGTCGGCGTGGGAACCATCGCGCCCGGTTATGATGCCAGCCCCTTTGTGCTTGGGTCAGATATTGAAAACAACAACCCCTCATTCTTTCACAGTGGAGCCATCGACGAAGTGGCTCTCTATAATCGGCCTCTTCCTGCGAATGAAATCGCCTCTATCTACTACGCGAAAAGCGCCGGGAAGCGATTGTTCTTCCCGCTCGAGACATGGAAACTCGCGAACCTGGGCAATCCTGACGCATCAGGTGCCGGCGACTTCGATTTCGATGGAGTGGCGACATTGGTGGAATACGCCTTCGGAATGAGCCCCACTCTCTCCGATGTCGCCCTGTTGCCGCAGGTCTCGATGTTTGATTACCCGGAAGGCCGGCGACGGCGCATGATCTTCCCACGCGATCCGGCTAAGAATGACATCACGATAGAAGTGCAGGTCTCAGGCGATCTCGGGGGCGAGGCGGGTTGGACGACTATTGCCAGCAGCGTCTATGGCGCACCGACAACGGGTCCAGGCTATGTGGGCGGCGATGGTGCCGGGCCAGGCATCAAGCAGGTGGAAGTCCGCGATGTTGTGAACGTGAACGATGCTACATCTCCGCGCCGGTTCGTGCGCTTCCGCGTCTCGCGCTGAGCGGGAGGTCAAGGTCCGCCTGCGCGATCCCCGGCGCAGCGACATGACCCTCACCGTCGAGAGCAGCGGCGACCTGAGCCAATGGGAAATCATCGTCACCAGCCATCTCGGCGGTGCGTTCACGGGCATCGCCGGCATCAGCGGGGAAACCGCCGGCACCGCCCCCCCGCCGGTTCAACATCAGCGATCCGCTGTCGTCAGGCCCTGACAACAAGCGATTCGTCCGGGTGACAGTCGCGCGCTGAGCCCCTGCGCCTGTCGAGCGCAGGCGGAACGGCGTAGCGCGGCGAGTCGTGCCTCACTGGGCCGCGAGACGCGAGACGTGCCCTGCGGGGCTTGGCGCAGGCGGCGTTCATCGGGAAAGGATCATCACCTCTACATGAGCGGATTCGCGGCGAAAAGGCTCACCCGAAAAATATTTTCACATCCCGTGAGCCTTTCGGGCGGGTTTTCGCTCATGAGGGGTTGGACACTATCATCACCCGCCATTCCATGAACACGAAAATCCGCCTGCTTCCACTACTCGCCGCGTGCTTTGCCTTCCCTCTCTCTGCGCTGGCTGCTCCCGTCACGACCGCCTTCAACTATCAGGGGCGGCTGGATTACAACGGCGCGCCGGCCACTGGAGTGTTCGATCTGAAATTTGAACTCTACACGGAGGCGTCGGGAGGCACGCTGGCGGTGCCGGCGCTGCAAACCTCCCGGCAAGTAAGCGGCGGCCTCATCTCGGAGGATTTGAATTTCGGCGGGGCCAACGTGTTCGATGGCCGGGCTTTGTGGCTGGAGATTTCCGCGCGGGCGGTGGGCTCACCCACCTTCTTCGTGATGCCGGGGCGCACGGCTGTTCGCCCCACGCCGTATGCCATCCACGCGTTGCAGGCCGGGTCCGTCAAAGATGGCGGCGTGACCAACGTCAGTCTGGCGGCGGGCGCGGTCACATCGGCGAAGCTGGCGACCGGTGCCGTGGGCATCGCGCAATTGAATGTGGGCGCGCCGTCGCAGCTCAACTCGGTGCTGGCATATAACGGGTCCGGCCTCAGTTGGCAGCTTCCCCAGAACATCGGCCAGTGGGGCCCGACGGTCGCCAATGACGGCATCTTTTACATGGGCAAAGTGGGCATCGGCACGAATGTGCCGGACCGCAAGCTGTCTATCTTCCACGCTGGATACGGCTTTGAGCAGACCGATGGCACCGTGAGGATGGGGACATACGTGGGCAGTGGCATCAACATCGGCGGCTGGATCGGCACCCAGAGCAATCATCCGCTGCACTTTGAAGTGAACAGCGGCAGCCCGAAAATGACCTTAGCGACGAGCGGAAACTTCGGGATCGGCACGACGACACCGGTGACCAAGCTCGATGTGGCCGGCGATATTTCCTCCAGCGGCTATATTTCCTGCAGCGGCTATCTTACCGCCGCAGGCAATATTTACTCCTACGGCAATATTGGATGCGACGGCGATGTCAGTGCCGACCGCCTGATCCTGCGTCCGGACCCGGAGGGACCGACGAACGCCGCTATTTTGTGCTACCATTCCAGCGTCACGAATTTCGTGCCCTACAACAAAGCGACGAACAAGCCGCTGAATATCGTCGTCACCGATGCCTCGGTCAGGGCGCTGACTATCCGCGGCGGCGCGGACCTCGCGGAGCCTTTCGCCATGAGCCACCAGGGCGTGGAGCCGGGCACGGTGGTCGTCATTGATGCCGCGAATCCCGGCAAGCTCAAAGCCAGCACCCGGGCCTACGACAAGAAAGTGGCCGGCATCGTCAGCGGAGCCAATGGCATCCGTCCGGGCATCAGCATGATCCAGGAGGACAAGCTGGAGGCTGGCGAGAACGTGGCGCTCAGTGGTCGCGTCTATGTGAAGGCCGACACCAGCGCCGGCAGTATCGAGCCGGGCGACCTGCTCACCACCTCCTCCACGGCGGGCCGCGCCATGAAGGCCGCGGATCACGCTCAGGCGCAGGGGGCCATCCTCGGCAAAGCCATGACGCCGCTCCAGGACGGCGACGGCATGGTGCTGGTGCTCGTGACGCTGCAATAACAACCTGCGATCTGCTTTTCACATGAAAACCTTGCTGTCCTTTTTCGCCGCCGGGCTGCTCATGGGCACAGCTCACGCGCAGCTTCCGGTGAGCGGCCGGTCGGTGCCGGGCATGGTCGCCTTCGACACGATCATGACGAACTTCATGAACGCCAACGGCATCACCGCCGGCGTGCTGGGCATCAGCCGCGCCGGGCGCATAGAATACCTGCGCTCGTTCGGCTGGCTCGTCGCGCCAGCGGGAGGGTCACCGGGTATAGCGTTGCCTGAGAATGCGATGATGCGCAGCGCGAGCGTCGTGAAAACGGTGACGGCGGCTGCGATCCGGCATCTTGACGCGCAGAACGGATTCGGCGCCACCGGGCTGAACCGCGCGGCCTTCATATACCCCGGATCCGGCACGAGTGGTCTGTTGAATGTAATGGCTTTACCGTCCCTCGGCGATGCGAGGCACGCGAACGTAACGCTGAGTCATCTCCTTCTGCACCAGGCCGGGTTTGATCGGAGCGTGGATCCGCCAGGTGACGTCATGTTCAAATCACGCGAGATCGCGACCGCCCTCGCCATCAACACTCCGCCCTCTAACATCAATACCATGGGCTACATGCTGGGGCAGCGACTGGAATGGACGCCGGGTGTGATCGGCAGCACAACGATTGCGCCGAATTCCGGCGGCCTAACCAGCAGTTCAAGCGCATCGTCGGCGATTTTGACCACCGCTGCGGCACACGGTCTCGTTGTCGGCGACGTGGTGACGATCACAGGCCACTCGGTTGCCTCCGTGAATGGTGCCGCCAGAGTGGTCTCGTCCGTTCCCTCTGCCACGACGTTCACCTTGCAGAACGTAGGCTCGACGGGCGGCACTGGTGGGTCCTGGACCGAGACGCTGATGGGAACGCTCACTTCCAGCACGGCTGCGACGCCCACGCTCTTTACGGCAGCGGCCGCCCACGGATTTGCCGTTGGCGATCCGGTGCGGGTCACAGGGCACTCCGACGGCGCAGCGAACACGACCGCCCTCGTGGCGAGCGTTCCCAGCGCCACGACGTTCACACTGACAGGTGTGGGTTCGAACGGTGGTACCGGAGGCACATGGTCGCGTAGCATCGACGCTTACTCCAACTACGGCTACATGGTGCTCGGCGAAGTGCTGCAGTCCTTTGCGCCCGGCGGATACTTCGGCTTCGTGCATAGCCGCATCTTTAGTCCGCTCTGGGTTCCCTCGACGGAATTCGTGCAGGCGCGGACATTCGTGGCGGATCGCCACCAGCGCGAACCGCGCTACATGGCGTTCGATACCAGTACCGCGAACGTGTTCGACAACACTGCGCCTATCCAAACCGTGCCCGCTCCTGACGGCGGCTTCGCCATCGAGCAGATGATGGCACACGGTGGGACGATAGCCTCGGCGCAGGCGATGATCCATTTCGCGAATGCCTACCATCTCTGGTACGCGAACGATCGCATCGGGCGGCCCATCACCGCTGCTGACCCCATGCAAGCGGGCGGCCACTCGGGGCGGCTCGACGGCACCGAAACGCTGCTCCAGCAGCGCGCAGACGGAGTCGTCTTTTATTTCGCGCTCAACCGCACCGACTTCGGCACCCCGGGCTACGCAGGGACGCTGAGCATGGCGATTACCAATCAACTCAACGCCCCGGCCGGGTTCACGTGGCCCAATACGACAGCGGACGGCTTCTGGGTGAACGTCGGCACCGAGAGTCCAGGTGCCGGCTATGGCGGCTACCACTCAACCTATCAAGGCTTCAATAGCGCCCTGGTCCGTGTGGCGGATGACAGCCGCCTGCGCCTCAAGCCCGGCAGCCAGGCATGGACCGGGACAATCACCAAACGACTGCAGATGGATGCGCCCGAAGGGGAGGTCCGCATCGGCCCATGAAAACGATTATGAAAGCTCACCGATTCACACTCTTCTGCGCGCATCTTGCCGCGCTTCTGCTGTTAGGGCGGGGCCTTGCCCCGGCGCAGGACACTTTCAGCAGCGGCTGGTCCACCATCACCGGCGGCGGCGGACTGCGCGCACCCTCTGGGGAATTCACGCTCTCCGGCGCCATCGGGGAGTTCAACGCCGGCACCACTCCCGCGGGACCATCGGAGTTCAGCTTCACGGGCGGATTCTGGACGCTGCCGTCCGGCTCGGGAGGGAACGCGGATTTGTCAGCCCTCATCATCAGCGGCGGGGCGCTCTCGCCGCCCTTTGACTCCGCCACCACCAGCTACAGCACCACGGTGAGCACGGACACCACCAGTTTCACGGTGTCGCCGTTTGCCGTGGAGACCGCCGCCACCCTCCAGGTGCGCATCAATGGCGGCAGCTACTTCAGCGTGGCTAACGGCGGCACCACCGCGCCGCTGGCGCTCAACCCGGGCGACAATCCCATCAATGTCCTCGTCACCTCGGCCAACACCACCAGCACGAAGCTCTATACGCTAACCGTCACTCGCACCCCGCCCGGCACGCCCGGTGAGGTGGAGGCCCTGAACGCGTCCGTCGCCGGCTTCACTGTGAACGCCACGGTGGTGGACCCGCAGGAGCGCATCATCCTCGCGGGCAGCATCTCGTCGGTGCAGGGCACGCCGCGCACGCACCTCGCGCGGCTGCTCGCCGACGGCACGCTGGATGCCGGCTTCAATCCCCAGCTCAACGCCGATGTCACCAGCGCCGCCGTGCAGACCGACGGCAAGATCCTCTTCAGCGGCAATTTCACCTCGGTGAACGGGCAGGCGCGCAGCCGCCTCGCGAGGGTGAACAGCGACGGCTCGCTGGATACCTCGTTCAACCCCGCGCCTGACAACTACGTCCTCACCGTGGTGCCGGATGGAAACGGCAAGATCCTCATCGGCGGCGGCTTCACCACCGTGCAGGGCCAGTCACGCGCCTACCTTGCGAGGCTGAATGCCGACGGCACGCTCGACACTGCTTTCGCTCCCGCCATCGGCGGCGTGGTGTATTGTGTGGCCGTGCAGCCGGATGGGAAGATCCTCACCGGTGGCGCGTTCACGACCGCCGGCGGACAGACGCGCAACTACATCGCCCGTCTGAATGCCAGCGGCACGCTCGACACTAGCTTCGATCCCAACGCCGGCGGCTTCGTCGCCACCATCAACGTCCTGCCCGACGGCAAAATCCTCCTCGGTGGCTTCTTCACCACCATGAGCGGGCAGTCCCGACCCTACCTCGCCCGCCTCCTCGTCAGCGGCGCGCTGGACACCACCTTCCAGCCTGCACCCAACAACTTCATTTTCGGTGCCGCCGTGCAGGCCGACGGCAAAGTCCTCTTCGGCGGCAGCTTCACCACCGTGGACGGACAAAACCGGGGCCACGTCGCCCGGGTGAATGCCAATGGCACGCTCGACACCAGCTTCGCCCCCGATGCGAATGGCAATGTCTTCTCCGTGGCCCTCCAGGCGGATGGCAAGGTGCTGCTCGGTGGCGAATTCTTCACGGTGAACGGCACCATCCGAAACCGCTTCGCCCGCATCAACAATGACCTCCCCGTGCGCCAGTTCACCGTGCCCAATGCCACCAGCGTCCTCTGGACCCGCGGCGGCTCCGCGCCCGACTTCACGCAGGTGACCTTCGAACGCTCCAACGGTGCCGCGTGGACACTCCTTGGCCAGGCCACCCGCGTGGGCACCACCTCCAACTGGCAGCTCACCGGCCTCAGCCTCACCGGCACCACCGGCACCATCCGCGCCCGGGGCCGCACCGCCTCCGGCTACCTCAGCGGCGGCGGCGCCCTCATCGAGCAGCAGCAAACGTATAACTTCCTCCAGTCTGACAGCGATGGGGATGGCCTGCCGGACGGCTGGGAGATTGCGAACTTTGGAAACCTGGCGCAGACGGCAAGCGGTGACTGGGATGGGGATGCCAGGAACAACCTGACTGAGTATCTTGAGGGGACGAATCCCGCCCACCACGACAGTCTGCCTGCGTACACGAACCTCGTGAACATTGATGCCAGAGCGCACGGAGCGGCCAACTATTTGCCGGATGCCACCCTGTCCCTTTGGTATCAGCCCACACCCACCGCACCTTCGCTGACGCTCCCGGCCGGGACGTATCGTTTCCGGATCGTGAATCCCACTGATGCCGCAGCGATGTTTCCGTCGCTGACCGCCCCGCAGCTTGCCAAAATTTACACGGGTTGGACCTACAATTCGCCGTGGGTTGAAAATTACATGGTGTTCAAGTCCACCGCTGTCAGCAACCCGTCGGAGCATCAGATTTTCGACGGTGGGCTGGATCCCATTGGCTACGGTTCCGCAGCGGCCGCCTACGCCGGCAGCATTGCCAATGTGGCTTACAACAAGATCCGTCCCGCCCCCCCGGGACGTGCGGGAGGGCCGGCCACTTATCTGACGGAGTGGACCTTCACCGCCCCGACCACGCTCCTCTTCGTCATTCCGGACAATGGTCTCTTCGATAACAATGGAGGTGTTTCCGTTCTTGTCACTTCTGTGGCTTCCGGTCCGCTGGTGGCCACTCCGTTGCCTGGTTACCCGCAAGCCGTGCTCAGTGCCGGGCCGGTGGCCTACTGGCGGTTTGATGAAACCGGAGGCAATACTGCAGCCGACAGCGCGGGCGCTTTCCCCGGCACCCTCAGTGGCAATGGGGCCACGTTCGCAAGGTGCGGCATTTCGGGAAATGCGATCAGCCTCAACCGGGCGGCGGGCGGCTTGGTGAACATGGGAACTTCCGTGCCTGGCTTCACGAGCGGAGACTACTCGATCATGCTCTGGGTGAAAAACACGGAGACGGGGCGCGACACCATCCCGCTGGCCAAGCACACGGCGAACTCGCAGAACGGCTACTTCGTTGGGATCAATCAGAACGACAATGGCGGCGCTCTGAACAAGGCGACCTTCGTTGCGGGAGCGGAGCGGGTGGCCCAAGCGCCCACCTCCACATCCAGCGTCAACGACGGCCAGTGGCACCAGATCGTGGCGGTTTTCCGTGCGGGCGGCACGCATTCCATCCATGTGGATGGAAGCCCGGCGCAGGCCAGCACGGCCAGCCTCGGCATGCCGGGGAACAGCGCCCCGTTTCTCATCGGAGGAGTCGCTCAGGGCGCGACGCCCACGGCCTACTACACGGGTCTGGTGGATGAAGTGGCACTCTTCAATCGCGCCCTGAGCAATGCGGAGATCGCGACACTCTATCAGGCGGCCAGCGAGTCGGTTATCTGGGATTTGAGGGCTGGCTGGAGCGACGCGGCCAATCCCAACGGCGTCTGGAGATACAACGAGGGCAACAACGCATTGCCACATGTCAATGCATGGCAGCAAACCCTCGGCGGCTGGGGCGCAGCGCAGCCAGGATGGGCCAAATCGCAGGACGGAAACAATCGGCTGCCTTTCTGGTTCCGCAGCAATGGGACTGAGAACTTCGGGCGGGATTTCGCGGCGGGCAACGTGGTGGTGCATGTCACCGATCCGACTAACGGCGTCGGCAATGGGGAGGGCAACGTCACTTGGACCAGCCCCATCTCAGGGGCCATCTCCATCACGGGGGGAGTCTGGATGGGACGTGACATCAGCCGCGGGGCGACGTGGACGCTTTCCAAAAACAATGTCGTGTTGAGCGACGGTGCCATCGCCTCGGGCGATCAATACAATCGCGTCAGCCCGTTCACTTATGCCCTCGGCAGAGGTGGACCCGGCGCCATCACGGGCCTCAATGTTGCGCCCGGTGATGTCATCAAGCTCCAACTCGTGCGCACCTCCACAGGCGGTGATTTCGTGGGCGTGGATCTCGCCATTTCCACGACGCTGCCTTTTGATTTCGTCAACCAGACCCGTGACCCCGCCACGGGCTTGTCCAGCTTTACCTTCCCCACGCAGACGGGAATTACGTACTCCCTTTGGGGCGGCAACGGCCTCACGAGCTGGACCCAGCGGGGGCCGTCGATCCCCGGCACTGGAGCCACCGTCACCGCCACGGACTCGCCTCCCGCGCCAACGTCGCGCTACTTCTACCAGATTCAGAGGAATTGATGAAGTCATCACTGCCTGCGCTTGCCGCTCCATGGATCCCGCCGCCGCCTGGTCGCCGTCGTCAGTTGGGTCAACGCCGCCGCCCCCACCTTCGCCGGCGGCGTCACCCTCGTCAGCGGCACGTGCGCGACACCTTCCCCGGCCCCCTCGCCCTCTACCGCGCCGTGCTGCCGGAACAACTGGCCATGCCGGAACAACTGGAACAACTTGGAACAACTGGCCACACCAATAATTGAGGAAGTCGCTGGCATTGAGCGGCATGTGCGGCGTGCTCTGCGGAGTTTGATCGGTACGCGCAGGCCTCCGCTGTCGGGCGCGCACGTTCCGGCGCAACCTCACCGGGCACCGGGCAACTCCACCTCGCAGAAACCATTCGACTCTGAACTGGCCACCCGGGCGGATGCACACACGATACCGTCGTGGGAGCGCTTCTGGATACAATTGTGCTGGTGGCCGGCTTGAAGTCGGCGCTGGGGGCGTCGCACCGCCTGATTTCTCTGGTGAAGGCCGGGCAGGTGCGGCCTGCGGTGACGACGCCGCTGGCGGTGGAGTATGAGTCCGTGCTCAACCGCCCAGGGATGCTGCCGCCCGCCTTTGGACCGGATGAAATCACCGGCTTTCCCGACTGGTTCGTTTCCGTTTTCACCCGGTATCGGGTTCACTGCCTGTGGCGACCGCGCCTTTCCGACCCGCAGGACGATCTCGTGCTGGAGGCCGCGATGGCGGCGAGCGCCCGGTACCTTATCAGGAGGAAGCAGGCGCATAATCGGCACGCCGGCCGGGCACGGGCGGCGCAACGGGCGTGAGCTTTTGTCGTCTGGTGTCGCCGTCGCTGGTGCAGAGATGTCAGGGCGCGGAAACAATCAGCCGCAGGAACCAGCGCGGCACGCCGCTCACAGGCTGGAGGCCGGTGACGGTAATGGTAACGCGGCCATTGTCAGGCGCGCTGACGGTGACGGGGACGAATCCGGTCCAGGCGGCGGGGCCGTTTTTGCTGGCGATGGTTTGCCAGGGGTCGGCAATGCCGAGGTCGGTGGTGGTCTGGATTTCGAGCAGGACCCCGGCGGGCAATGGATCGGTGATGGAAAAAGTGAGGTGCGGACCGGTGCCGTCGCCGGTGGTGGTCAGCACCGGCGGCGCAGTGAGGCCGATGGAGTCCAGGGTGACGGTGGCTGGATAGGTTCCCGGGGTGAGGGTGTTGGCTGGCGTGAGGGTCACCGGAGAGATGATGACGGCGATGAGTTCATCCGTGGCGGGTTCAAGCACCCCGCTGGCGTTGCTGTCGTGATAGAGCGCGGTGCCGGTGAGACCGGCGATGGGAGAGACGCCGAGGAAATACTGTGCGGCGCTGCCGGTGAGGCGAAGGCGGTCGGTTTGCGAGGGGGTGAAGTCCTCTATTACCGCGTAGCCGTCGAGACCGGGGGAAAGCGGATTGCCGTCGTCGTAGAAACGAGTGTTGCCGTCGCCGAGCACGAAGGTGTCGGAGTTGGCGCCGCCGTTGAGGCGGTCCACCTCGTTAGGCCCGCCGCCGCCGTTGAGAGAGTCGTTGCCGTTGAGGCCCTGGAGGATGTTGTTCTGCGCATTGCCGGTGATGGTGTTCGCGAAGGAATTGCCGGTGCCGTTGAGGGCGCTGCCTGTGAGGTTGAGGATTTCCAGGGCGGTGGGCAGAGTGAATGACACGGAGGACCGCACGGCGTCCGTGCCACCTTGATCGAAGCCGCTCGTGTTCAGTTCCCGCACGGTGTCGCCCGAATTGTCCACGACGTAATAGTCATTGCCCGGACCGCCAATCAATTGGTCTGTTCCGGAGCCGCCGTCGAGGTAGTCGTTGCCATTGGCTCCATCCATCGTGTCGGCGCCCCCGCCGCCAAAGAAAATGTCGTCACCAGTCTGTCCGTTCATGGTATCCGCTTTCGACGTGCCGGTGATGTGACTGCGCTCCATTTCGGCGGTGGTCACCCGGTCCAGCACGGCACCTGTGATTACATCGGCGCGGGCATGGACGCTCGCCGAAGTGGACGTGATTCCGCCGGCATTGGCGTCATCTCCCACCGAGTAGTCAATGATCAGAAGATCATTGCCGGTGCCCCCATAAGCAATATCCACTCCCAGCCCGGGATTGATGATATCGTTTCCTCCAAACATCTGGATGCGGCTGTTTTCCCGGCCGCGGAAGGTGAAGACGTCATTCCCGCTTCCGGAAACGAAGTCTTTCAAGTACTCGAAGCCGCGGAGGTAAGAGCCATTGGGGAAGTCAACATCCGCCGGGTTCGCCTGGTTAAAAATGATCGGCAGGGATTGTTTGTTGAAATCAGCGCTGAGGGTGTCGTAGCCGCTCCCGCCATCGGCCCGGAAGACGTTTCCGGTTTCGGCATTCGCGCCTGGTGCACCTGAACCCGTGGCGGCCCACAGATTGGTCACCACATCGTCACCCGGGCCGGCATCCAGGGTATCGGTGCCAAGCCATCCCTCATTGAAATCCGTAGTATGGCGCAGGAAGGTAATGACATCATTTCCCGTGCCGCCCAGGACGGTGTCATGGCCGCCGCCCGCATTGAGGGTGTCGTTGCCGTCGTCTCCGGTCACAAGGTCGTCTCCCACGCGGCTCTCAATATAGTCATTTCCGCCGCCGCCGCGGAGGATGTCATTGTAATCCGTGAGCGCAAAAATGGCGTTCTCATACCCTGAGCCATAGAGGCGATCTGACGCCGCGCCGCCGGTGATCTCGAAGCGCTCGATGTTCTGCCAAAAAAGAATGAGGGGATTGCTGAGATCCGAACTTAGACCCAGCCCGATGCGTTCGCCGCCAGTCGTTTGATTATGATCCATCGTCATGCCTTCGATATTTATTTGGGCATCACTGGAGTAATCCACCCGCAAAATGTCCGCCCCGTCCGCGCCGTTGACGAAATCGTTTCCACCGGTGGGACCGCCGAGCAGGGGCATGATAATGTTCGGCCCGGTATCTCCTGTGAGGGTGTCGATGTGGTTCGTGCCGATAACGTTTTCAAAGCCGGAGATGATGGTGCCCGTTGCGGAACCGCCGACTGCATTGGTGCCGAGGTTGATCGAGACGCCGCCGACGGACTGTTCAAAGGAAACGGTATCATTGCCGTCGTCACCGTGGAGACTGTCATTGCTTCGCCCCGAACCCGCGGGAGGCGAGTAAAAACCGCGCCAATCCGCTATAACGAGATCATCGCCGGCACCGGCGTGGATTGTTTTAGAGTACCGTAAGGGTTCCGCTGCTGCGGAGAGGCGGATGACATCGTTAGCGCTGCCGGCAGTGAGCGCCCCCAGGGAGTGGATGCCGGTAAACTGATCTCCGTCCGGGAACGTGTGGGCATTGACCGGGCCGACGGTGAAGTTCAGCGGGGTCGTTTTGTCAGAGTAGTCTGCGCTGAGCCGGTTATATCCCAACCCGCCGTCCAGCGCGTCGAAGCCCGCGGGATCGGTCGTGATCAGGTGATCATCGCCGATAGCGCCGAGCAGCGTGTCATTACCGGCACCGCCATCGAGGGTGTCGTCACCCTCGCCGCCATCGAGCGTATCAATGCCTTCCCCGCCGTAGAGTTTGTCGTTGTCCGTCTGACCGAAAATCCGGTCGTCGCCGGCATCCCCATAAATAGTGTCCGCATCGAAAAATGTCACGATGGAACCGGGGATGGCGTCCGGGGTGTCGCCATAGAGGATATCGTTGCCGCCGCCGCCGTGGATGAGATCTGTGCCCCCCATGCCGAGGATGGTCTCGCCATTGTCGCTGCCCGCGAGATCGTCTCCGGAACCGAAAGCGGAGGTGACACCCGCCGGCACGCCGGAACCGATGAGTATTTCAAAACCGGAGACGACATCTCCTGCGGCCTCCCCTTGCGTTCCGAGTCCGGTTTGAAGATTGATAGTGACTGGTTCCAGGACCACCTCCAGCAGAAGAAGGTTGGGGGAAGGAGACAGATACGTGAGTGTATCGGTGCCGTCTCCGCCGTCCATAGTGTCGGCGCCGTAGCCGCCGTTGATCAGATCGTTGCCGCCATCGCCGAAGAGCGTGTCGTCTCCAGCGCTGCCCTCAATCAAATCATCGCCCCCGTGTCCGTGGATCAGATCGTTGCCGCGGTCGCCGTTGAGCAATCCATCAAAGCCTTCGCTGCCGTGGATAACGTCGGCGAAATCACTGCCTTTGTAACGCTCGATGGAGATGAGCGTATCCAGCGCGGCATCGCCGCCGAAGGTGCCGTCGCGAAGGTCAATGGTGATGGGAGCCAGCGAATCTGTCCATGAAGCCGTGTCTTCGCCCGGGCCGCCGTCCAGAATATCCGCGCCGGGACCGCCGAGGAGTTCATCATTTTCCGCGCCACCGCGCAGCGTGTCATTGCCGCCGCGGCCTTTGAGTTTGTCGAGACCGGCATCGCCGTGCAGTTCGTCCGCCGCGGCCCCGCCGCTGAGGAAATCCCGGCCTTCGCCGCCGTGGAGTCGAGCAGGGACGTTTACGTCAGGGTCCAATTCGATCACATCGCCCTCCGCATTGGGGTTTCCGATGATGAGTGCCGGGGCCTCGAAGGTGTTGGACTCTTCGAAGGCAGTGATCGCGATGCCATTCACACCCCCGGTGATGGCGAATTCCTCCGCCCTGTCGTCAATGATGCCGTAGAGGCGCCGCGGCGCGCGTTCGCCCACATTGAGAATGAGCCTTGTGGGATCGCCGGGATCGGGTTCCGCGAGGACGGGTACATCATCATCCCTGCTGTCGAAGTTGATTAGAATGACCCGCGGGCTATCCCAGTCATAGCCCACGCTGAAGGGCCCGACGCCCACCTCGACGTAAACCCGCAGCCCCGCCGAGATGCTGCCTGCCGCGCGGAACATGTCTTCAAACGGCACGTCGCCAAAAATGTCGCTGCGGACGCGCCCGTTTTCTCCCATCGTCGGGTCCAAATACAGGCCGACCTCCAGCGTGATGTCGCCCTCCACACCAACAGCGGCGATGCCGATATTGGCCTCCACACCGGCGGTGATGCCGCCGAAGACCGAAATGCCCGTGAACGGATCGCCGTTTTCGTCTGCGGCCGTCGCATAGAAACCGTGGAAAATCATATCCGGGTCGGCGTTCGGGCCGGCGGCACCGTATTCAAAGATGCCCCCGGTATCGAATCCAAATCCGAACTGCGCCCTTACCCCCGCAAATCCTCCCAGCGTGACGAAGATAGGACCCAGCACCGGAAAGGACGCACTGAATCCATCCTGCACGGTGATTTTGGCGGAAGTGAAGGTAAAGAGGTCGGCGGACCGTCCCATGAGTACATTGGCCAGTGCCTGACCGTTAGGCGTTCCCGCCGGCGTCTTAAGAAGAGGAAATTCGAGGCCCGGAATATCATCCGCCTCCGCAAGGAACGCGGCGAGGTCTCCTGAAGGATTTGCGGGAGGAGCCGTCGGTACTCCCTGAAGGTCGGAGAGTGTCACCGTCCGCAGATCACCGGACCAGGTGTAGGAACCCATATTCGTCCAGATGGTGTCCGCAGTGGTCATGCCGGTGGCCAACTGACTGAGACTGGCCAGTCTGGCGAGGGCATCCAAAGCATCCGCCTCAGCCGGACTGGCGCCCGCGATGTCCAGCAGGGTTACCTTATCCGAGCCGAGATCGCTCAGCAGCGGGATTGGTTCCGTGAAGATCGCAATCAGTTCGTCCAGCGGACCGGTGACATCCGCGATGCCGCGGAGCACCTGGCGGGTGAAGCCTCTCAAGAAGCTGCTGACCTGAAGGCTGTTGTTAATGAGGGAAAGAGCAGGCGCATTGCCAAAGGTTTCGTTGTCGTCGTCCGGGTCCACCGGCCGCGCCGCGGCATAGCTCCAGCTCAGCGCAAGATCCGTGCGGATCTTTGGCAAAGCAGCCTCCATCGGGAGATCGGAAGTGATTGCGAAATTGAGCGCCGCGGTGCCCGCGACCGTGGCATCGAGCAGATCTGGAAGGCCGGCCAGGTCCGCGCTGCGGATTTTTTGATCATTGCCACTAGGATCAAGCAGCGTCAGGACGAAGTTCGCCGTCACGTTCGACCGCGGCGAGTTGTCGTCGTTCAGACGAAACGGCAGTTTCGCAAACCGCACCGGTGCATTGAGGGTGGCGGAGACCGTCGTCGTCGTGTTGATGGTGAACAGCGTGTTCGGCGCGTTCGTTTCCACGTAGAAGCCGCTGCCGTCCACACCTGCGGTGAAGCGGAGAGTCACCGTGATCACGGTCGAGGCATTCGCCGGGCTGAGCAGGTCGAGGTCGAGATTCGGCAGGCCGAAGTCGCTGCCGATAGGCACCGCCGCCGCCGTGAAGGTGCGGCTCGTGACAAAGGCCAACTGCACATGGTCATTGAGCGTCGTCACCGTGACCTGGCTCCCTGCGGTATAGCCGGTGAGCTTCGTGTTGATGGCACTCGCTACGGCGTTGGTGGTGTATGGCCCGCCGGATGTCAGCCCGTCCAGCCCGTCGAGCACCTGAGTGCGCAGCGTGTTCAGGTAGCGGAAGCCCGCGACATTATTGTCGTGAGCCGCTGCGAACCGGTTGCCGACCAGCGGCAGCGTTTCGGTGAGCACATCATCCACGAGGCTGTCGTCCAGTGCCGCCAGCGCCAGATCCAGCCCGGCCTCCAGCGCATCCACTTCCGCCTGCGTCACTTGGCCGCCCGCCCCGGCGGGAGCGAAGGCGGGACTTGGCACCGCTGCCGTTCCGCTGCCGTTCGTGCGGCTGTGCGTGGCGTTTTCAGACGCGGGGAGCGGACGATTCACCGGACTACTGCCGGGCGTGTCGCTTTGGTTGGTGATCATCACCGGCTGGTTCATTTCCCGTGACGACGGGGCGGCAAATGCAGCGGCCCCGCCATCCTCCTGGATGCTGAAGAAACGCCTCTGCTCCGTGAGCGGGGAGTGACGCACTACCCGCCCGTCACCCTTTTCCTCAGCCTCCGCCTTGAATTCGGAGACCGGACCAGCGCCCGCGGCCATCAGCCGGCGCGTTGACTCTGATGACCGGTGCCCTGGCACCGTGAGCAGCAAGACAGCAAGTCCGCACAAAGCGGTGAGGCGACAGAGCGGGAGATTCTTCATGGCCCGTCGCAGGTTGCCGGGAATTCCCGGTGCTGTATATCGGAAATTGCCGGGAACTTAAGAAAAAATTTCCGTGCAGCGTATCGCCCCAGGCTCCGTATGCTCGAACCTCCATTCCTATGCGCCCACTCCGATTCCTCGCTCTTACCGTCACGCTTTTCACCTCGCAGTTCACTCTCCGCGCCGATCCTCCTCCGGCTCCAGGAAAAAACGCGGTCCCCCTGTTTGACGGCAAGACTCTCGACGGCTGGGAGGGGAATGCCAAACTCTGGCGCGTGGCGGACGGCATGATCGCCGGCGGGTCGCTCACGGAGCAGGTGGAGCACAATGACTTCCTCGCCACGAAGAAGACTTACGGGAACTTCATCCTGCGGGCGAAGTTGCGGCTGCGGGGCACCGGTTTTGTGAATAGCGGCATCCAGATGCGGAGCACCCGGGTGCCGAACAACTCGGAGATGTGCGGCTATCAGTGC
>JANNVM010001097.1:0-3974 GCA_031414455.1 Verrucomicrobiota bacterium | reverse complement strand
TTTTCCCGCGCCAGCAAATAGCCAAGCGGCACGCCCACCAGCACCGAAAGCGCCGCCGCTATCGTACACGAGACCAAACTCAGGAGCAGCGAATCCCGGATTTCCGGCGTGCCGAAAACAGCCGCCATCACCTCCGGCATCCGCCCGCCCAGATGCGCCACATCCGCCGCCACCATGGCCACGATGAGCAGCACGTAGCTCCCCCCCAGCATCGCGAGGGCAGCGAGAAACGGGCGGGAGTTATGGAACATCCTGCGCCTCTAAGCCGCATGGCCAGCCCCGCCACCCCGAAGTCCGCCCGCCACCCCGCAGCCGCCGGGATCCGCCCGCTGCGGCACCTCCCTGCAACCAGTGCCGGAAACCCGGGAGTATGCAGTCTCGATGGCCCCATCCGGTCTTCCGTCATCGCTAAGTTCGCGGAGGTTTGGGATATACCCGGACACGCTATCCGCTGCCCACCGCACTAGCTTCTGGTAATGATCGCGAAATAGATGCCCGCCACAATGGGCAGCGACTAGCGACTAGACGGGGATCTCTCACGGTGGACTCGGTTGGCTGGGCGAACGACTCAAGCGCTGGCAACCCTGCCAGCGGGGGCGAGCGTCGAAACGGCGGTTGAGGTTAGAGCTGCGGAAAAACGCCGACGAAACAACGGGCTGGCAGAGGTTGCCCAGTCGCGCCTTGTTAGGCGGCGTTCGGAGAGCCGGAGATAAGTCAGCCATGCATGTGAAGGGCGTCCCAATGCCAGTAATATAGACAAGCTGCGACGCTGACAGCGAGAAAGACAAGCTGAATGACAGAGCAAAAAATGTACTGCCCCCGCGTCCTGCGGCTGAGAGTAATGATGGCGTGAATGACGAAGGCGGCGAGTATGCACAAGCCGGCAACCCCCTCCCAAAACTGCCACCCCTGCCAGGCGTCGTGGCCTCCGCGCACCACGACGAATGCCAGGCCCTGTGCGAGCCACAGGGGAGCTGCATAGACCATTGAGGCACGTGCGGCGAACTCGCTGTCACCGGCCTCAACCGAATAGTCCGCGAAGATGGCCACCACGAGACCGGCAACCAGCCAAAGGGTCGTGAAGATGAGGAAGCGATACTTTAGTGGCATTTCAGCAGAGACCCTCTGAGTCGCCTAACGTCTCAAGCGCTGGCAGCCTCCGGGCGGAGCCGCGCGTGGAACGCAAGGTGAGGGTTGGAGTTACGGCGAGTCATCGCAGAAAGTGGAGAGCCCGGAGGCTCGCCAGCCGCGCCTTGTTGAACGGCATGGATAGTATCTCACTCATGTCCTCACTGCCAGAGCGTCTGTCCGATGCGTATCAGATTGCCGTCTGAATCAACGATGGCAAACTCTCTCATCCCCCACGGCTTGTCATCGAGGGCATCCAAACGCGGGATGCCTCGTCGGGGCAACTCAGCCAAAGCAAATGCCCGGTAAATGCTCTCCACGTCTGAAACCCTGATGTAGCACATCGCAGACGATTCAGCGGGAATAAGCTCACGGTGAGTGAAGAAGTGAAGCTCCACTGTGCCTCGCGTAAGGATGGCGTAGTCACCGTGACTATGAACATTGCCCTCGAAGCCCAACCGCCGAAAAAAAGTCAGCGTGTCACTCACGGAGCGACTGGGCAGTATTGGAATTGCGATGTCGGATTGTTGCATGATGTGTTCGATGTCTAATGCCGCCTAACGTATCAAGCGCTGGCAGCCTCCGGGCGGGGCTGCGCGCGGAACGCAAGGTGAGGGTTGGAATCAGGGTGAGTCATCGCAGAAAGCAGCGAGCCCGGAGGCTTGCCATCCGCGCTCTTGTTCGGCAATCCGTGTGAGTGTGGGAGAAGCAGAAGGCGCTGTCCATCTGGAAAGGCGATTTCTGCCGGATGCTCGAAAACGGGGCTGCATCGACGACTGAATCTGAGGCAGGGAACGCGACCGATTAGGCGCTTGGTTGAATGACAGAGACGACTTCATCCGTGATTCTCTTGAGTGACGCGGCACTGAGGACGCCGGCCTCGGAAACGAAAAGACTCTCGTGCGCCGTGAAGAGCCTGGCTGGACGGGCGTAGCTCATGAGCCGAAGGCTGCCCTGCTCGAAATCGGCGTTCGTGCGCTCCACTGCGCGAGCATCCGCATACGACTTGCTCGTGACCTGACAAAGAATCCAGTCACCCCGCTCCGCATCCGCGAGCACCACTGCGGGGCGGCGCTTGGACTGCGACAGATCCGAAAACGGAAACGGAACAAGAACTACGGAACCTGCTGTAGGTGTGACCATGCGGCATCCTCCCCGGGGCGGTTCCAGTCCTCAGCCAGAGAGGCCTCGCTCAGCAGGGCCGTCTCGTGGACCTCCGAAGGCTCGTCCGCCAGAATCGTGACCAAAGCCCGGTGGCGTCGGCCGAGATGGAGCGGTACGAGCAGACGTACAGCGCCCCGCTCGTCAATGATGGCTTCGATGGTCTGAATCATGCGGGAGGAGGATACGTGCTGCCGATTTCAGAGCAAGCGCTGAAGCGCCGAACGCGAACTCTGGCAGCCTCCGGGCGGGGCAGCGCGTGGACCGCACGGTGAAGGTTGGAGTTAAGGAGAGTCATCGCAGAAAGTGGAGAGCCCGGAGGCTTGCCAGCCGCGACTGGTCATTCGGCGACTCACTTCGCATGTCGGCGACCCTCTGCAAAATGAACCAATGCGGCAATGGAATACTCGTCTGGCTTGGACTTCGTGAATGCGGTGAACTCCTCCAAGGAAACTCTCTGTGTGCCTTCGCTGTATTGTCCATCGATAAGCTCGAACAACTGAACTTTCCCTGGCACAGCCACCTCGCTCCCGTCGGGGCGACGCACGTGAAAGTCTCTCCGATTGCCGGAGACCTTGCCTGACACAATGCCCGTCACCTCTTCCGTTGGCAGACGCTGTCCGACGATGCTGACATACGCAAGATCGTCCCCTCGATAACCCCACTGCACAACATACGCGTGTGTCTTCGTGCTCGCTGCCATCAAAGGATCGTCCGCTTTCTGAGTAGCGCGACCTGCATTGTCGCGAACGTCGCATCCGATTCCGAAAATGCAGAGGCAAATGATGGCGAATAGTTTCATGGGGGATTGTCGCCGAACGATTTAGCGCAGGCAGCGCCGACAACAAACTCAACCGACACACCCGATGCCCAATCCTGATAAAACTCCGACCACAGACAGCGGGCGCTTGCCTGACGCGACTTGTTCGGCTGAAATGATAGAGTATATGGAGTATGCTGCCGACTGGAATGAGCGGACGGCGCGGACGTGGGAAGGGACCGGAAGCCTGGAAAGCTTTCTCCTCCAGAATGCCGCGGCCTGGCGGGCGGTGGCCGCCAAGGCGCGTCAGTTGCAGCCGAACGACCAAGCTCTGGCACCGCCCGCGCCAGACGTACCTTCGGAGGACGCGCAGCCGGGCGGTTGCCAGCAGCGCCCTTGTTCGCCCCCTTCGCTGCGCCCCGAAGACTGAATTTCCCACGGGCGTCACCTGCCCTTGAGTGGTGAGGCCCACGCGCTGGAACCAAAAACATGAACATCGAAGACATCAAAAACGCAAAGTGGACAGAAATCACCATCGTCGAAAACGGCGCTCCGAAAACTATTTGGGTGCCCGCGCTGCAATCTGCGCCTCAGCCCATCGCTGAACCTGCTGCCGCTGCTCAGGCGTCAGCGGAGAACCTGAGTGAGCCACAAAATACGTCACCCCTCCCACAATGAAATCCTCCAGCGGTGCAAATTTGTCGTCACGCTCATTGAGCGGGCCGAAGAGTAATGTGCCGTCGTCTAAACGGCCTGATGGTAGCCATGATGCCATAATGGTGTCGGGGTTGGTGTTGGGTTGGGCGAACGATCTAAGCGCACCCGCGGAGGGGGCAAAAATCCCATGAATACAGAACCACAAAAAACCATCGAGCCCCCGGAGTTGGGTGCCGCGCCCTTGTTGAACTAAGCCGCTAAGCGGCAG
>JANNVM010001096.1:0-1501 GCA_031414455.1 Verrucomicrobiota bacterium | reverse complement strand
GCAGGGCGCTTCACCGGTTTCAGCCATGAGGCGAGATCTTCACCGGAAACGTCAGGGCCACGCAAATTGAATCGCACCGTTTTGCCGTCCCAGGTGCCGTGGCCGTTCAGCACCACCCACAGCGCGTCCTGACCATCCGGCTTCTCCGCTGCGAGTGTCTCCCGCAGCGCGTCACAGTCTGTCTTGTCCTTAGTCTCCGGGCCGGCACCGATTTCGATTATCCTCGCTCCGCCTCTTTGTGCCGATTCCTTCCAGCCCGCCGATTGCTTCACAAAGCCCTCCGCAAACTCTGTCTCTCCCGGAGCACCGGTGACGATGATGACTGTGGCCGTTGCGTGCGCATTAGACGACAAATTAACCGCACTCAGCCCTCCATACATACCTGCCAGTAATCTCCATTTCAGATATGGAGTAAATTGGTGCTTAGTCATTGGTGCTTCTTTGGAGCTTGGATTTTGGAGCTTGGAATTTCCCGGTTCCTCCGGGTCATGGCATTCCGTGGGTTCTGCGCCACGCCCATTCTCCGCACAGGCACGCGACGGCGAGCAGGAAAATCCACGGGGTGTGCCACAGAGGCTGCGACCAGGTCTCCATGACCGGCGCTTTTTCTGCGGGCAGTTGCTTCGCCCACGTTTCCAGTTCGTCCGCTTCGAGAACACGCCCGCCGGTGCGACGGGCGAGTTCCTCCATTGGCGTGCGATTCGGCACGAGTGAGGAAAACTCGGCCTCGCCCGGATCGGATACCCACCCGGTCTCCGCGCGGCCTTCCTCCGCGCCGGTCGCATTCACGGCGACGGCCTTTGCACGAAAGGCGGCGGCACTGCGCGGAACAAAGGTGACTTCGCTTAATCCGGCTTCGTCAGCGGAGGGCTGCGCCGTGAGTTTTAATGGCGCGGGCGGTGTGCCTTCAGCGATTACACTTTCGATTTCCAGGGTCACCATCGCGTTATCCACAGGCTGCCACCTGGCATCGCCTACGCGCACCTGAAGTTTCACGGCACCTGCGGCATCGCCCGGCACTGGCTCTGCGGTGAGAGACACCCGGCCCGGGACGTCGGCGACCATCCAACGCAGGAGTTGCCGCCATGCGCGCTCCATATCCGAGCGCATCTCCGGACTTTTCATGCCCCAGCGCCATACGTCGCCGATGGTTAGTGCGGCGGTGCGGCCCAGTCCGAACCGCTGCACCACCAGAGCGGGAGCAGCTTCTCCCTTCTCATCGCGCGCCCTGGCGATGACACTGGCGCCGGGTTTCACATCGCGCACGCGGTTCATCACTTCAAAGGCCGGCATCCCGGCGATCCGTGCCTTTTCGCCGGCCTCACTGTCGCGGAGCCGGGCCCACGGCTGGAGCCAACCCTCGGGATCCAAATCATAGCTCCGCGGCACGGGCGAGTGTGTATTCGCGGCTTCCGCCTCTTTGGCCCCTGACAAATAAACCGGCAGCATGTCGCCGATCGGAGTGCGTGCGTAGGCTCCCTCAGCGAACGATTCCATGCCG